>NZ_JBFRFR010000011.1:0-115022 GCF_052114925.1 Bradyrhizobium sp. 2TAF36
GTCACCGCAACGTCTACAATAGCAGACCTGCGGCGCTTCGACTTACAAGGGGTATCTCTCCGCGCGTGACTCTCTTACTTCTGAATTCGCGGAAACAACCCCTCATCCGGCGCTTCGCGCCACCTTCTCCCACAAGGGGAGAAGGAAGAAAGCGCGGCCTACTCCGACATCGGCTTGTCGGAGATGTCCCAGTCCTTGCCGCTGAAGGTGGAGATGAAGAGCGTCTTCATCGGCGTGTAGTCCTCCGGCGTGTAGCTGTAGGTGACGCCGTCGAGGAAATAGGGCGAGTGGAAGCCTGCGAGCGTGGACGCCTGCTTCAGCACGTTGGCGCGGGTGAGATCGTCGCCGCAGCGGCGCAGGATCTCGCCCATGGTGACGGCCTGGCCGTAACCGGCAAACGCGATGGTGTTGTCCTGATCGATCGCCGGCGTGTACTTCTTGCGCAGCTCCTCGAACGCCATCACGTCGGGGTCCTTCTCCCATTTGGGCAGGCCGACCTCCTTGTTGTAGCGGATGGCGACGATGCCGGTGGCGTTCTCGAGGCCTGCTGCGTTGAGGATCGAACGACCGGTCGAACCGGCTGACAACAATTGCAGCGGCTTCCAGCCGAGCTCGGCCACTTTGYGGATCGACTGCGACGACGCCTTGCCGGTGGAAATGTTGTAGAAGACGTCGGCGCCCGATTTCGAGAGATTGATGAGCTGGGAATCGACGGTCGGATCGGTCAGATCGTAGGTCTGCTCCATGATCACCTGCGCGGTGCCCCCGGCATCCGCCAGCACCTTCTTGAACGGACCGAGGAAGTCGCGGCCGAAATCGTCGTTCTGGTAGAGGATGCCGACCTTGGCACTCGGCTTCACGCTGAGGACGTGCCGCGCCAGGATGCGCGCTTCGGTCGGATAGAGCGGCAGGCCCGCCATCGTCCATTTGAACTCTTTTGGATTGTTCCACTTGGACGCGCCGGTGTTGAGCAGCAGTTGCGGCACGCCCTTGGAATTGAGATATTTGTGCACGGAGGTCTGCGGCGCGGTGCCGAGCGAGCCATAGAGCGCCAGCACCTCTTCCTGCTCGACCAGGCGCCGCGTCGCCTCGACGCATTTCGGCGCGCTGTAGGCGTCGTCCATGGTAAGGAACTTGACCTTGCGTCCGTTGATGCCGCCCTTCTCGTTCAGCATCTGGAAATAGGCCTCGCCGATGCGCCCCAACACCCCATAGAGCGAGCCGGGACCGGAATGCGGCACGGTCTGTCCGATCTTGATCTCGGTGTCGCTGGCGCCCGCATCGTATTTCTTCTCCGCGGCCCAGACATACGGCGCAGGCAAGGTGGATGCAGCGACGGTGGCGAGCGCGCCGGCGCTGAAATCGCGCCGCGATGGATTCTTGGTCATTATTTGTTTCTCCCTAGTGCGCGCATTGTGCTGGCAACGCAGCACGGCTCGCAAGTAGGAAGACGCCGCTTTGCGACGCAATGACGCTTAAATCGCGGGGTTTTTAGCGCCTAAACTCAAGTTTTCTCGGCGACGACGACGAGGCCGCGCACCGGCTCGTTGTTCTCGATGCGTGGCGATGCCGGCTCCAATGTCAGCAGCTTGAGCCCGGCCTTCGCCATCGCGTCACGCACATATTCCGCCGAATGGGCATAGCGCAGGCCTTCGCCGAGCACGATGCCGCTGCCGTCATGCGTCTCCAGCGTGAAAGCGAGCACGCCGCCGGATACGAGCACGCGCTGCGCTTCCGTGAGCACCGGCGCGAGATCGGAGAGATAGACGAACGCATCTGCGGCGACGACGAGGTTCGCGCTCGTATCGCCCTTGGTGCGCAGGCCTTCGATCATGTCGGCGACCTCGAGCTCGGCATAGAGCTCGGTGGCGCGCGCCTCCTTGATCATGCCGGTCGACAGATCGATGCCGATGAAATGATCGACCTGCTTGGCGAAGGCGGCGGCGGCGAGCCCGGTGCCGCAACCAAGATCGATGGCGCGCTTGAACAAGGCCGGCTTCTTGGCGACGACGCGCGCGGCCACCACCGCCTTGAAGATCAGCGACGGTGCGCGATAGTCGAGATCGTTGATCAGCGTGTGCTCGAAGCGCGGCGCATATTGATCGAAGAGGGCCTGCACATAGGCCTTGGGCATCTCCGCCATCTGCGCGTCGCCGAGCCGCATCAGATGCAGGCCGGAGCCGTGCTGGTCCTCAGGGTCGCAGTCGCGTGCTTTCCGGAACGCCGCAATCGCCTTGTCGCGCTCGCCGAGCTGCTGGCGGATCTCGCCGAGCGTGAACCAGGCCGAAGTGAAGTCAGGCGCGAGCTCGATCGCCTGCTCGATGAGGTCGGCGGCGGCGGGCAGATCGCCCTTGAGCTGGAGGTCGCGCGCGAACTCGAAACGGCGGTCGGCCATGAGATCGCCGGAGGAGTGGAACAGGCGCAGGGGCATAGGAACTCGGCTCGTCATTGCCGGGCTCGACCCGGCAATCCATCAAAAAGGGAACTGTTTAAGAGGATGGAGGCGCGGGTCAAGCCCGCGAATGACGGGTTCATTTGGGGCGGCCGCTCCCTATATGACGAACATGCGTCCGCAAGACATCCTGCTGCCAACTGCTGACGGCCTGTGCTGCAAGCCTGGCAACTTCCACATCGACCCTGTCCGCCCGGTCGAGCGGGCCGTGATCACCCACGGCCATTCCGACCATGCCCGCGCCGGCCATGGCGCGGTGCTGGCGACGCAGGAAACGCTGGACATGATGCGGCTGCGCTATGGCGAGAACTTTGCCGGCTCGACGCAAGCGATCCGCTATGGCGAGGAGATCGGGCTCGGCGACGTCCGTGTGACGTTTCACCCGGCCGGTCATGTGCTGGGCTCGGCGCAGATCGCTGTGACCTGCAAGGACACCTGCATCGTCGCCTCCGGCGACTACAAGGATGCGCCCGACCCGACCTGCACGCCGTTCGAACTCGTGCCCTGCGACGTCTTCATCACTGAAGCCACCTTCGGCCTGCCGGTGTTTCGCCATGGCGATGCCGCCGGCGAGGTGAGGAAGCTGCTGGCCTCCGTTGCATTGTTTCCCGAACGCGCACATCTCGTCGGCGCCTATTCGCTCGGCAAGGCGCAGCGCGTGATCGCGCTGTTGCGACAGGCCGGCTATGACGCACCGATCTACCTGCATGGCGCGATGGAGAAGATCACCGAGTACTATCAGAGCCGCGGGATCAATCTCGGCGAGCTCAAGCCGGTGATGGGCGTAAAGAAGGCGGCGCTCGCCGGCACCATCACGCTGGCACCGCCGTCGGCCACCTCGGACCTCTGGACGCGGCGCTTTCCCGATCCCGTCACCGCCTTTGCCTCGGGGTGGATGCGGGTGCGTGCCCGCGCACGGCAGCGCGGCATCGAGCTGCCGCTGGTGATCTCCGACCACGCCGATTGGGACGGCCTCACCGCCACGATCGCGGCGACCGGTGCCGGCGAGATCTGGGTGACGCACGGCCAGGAAGACGCGCTGGTGCATTGGTGCAAGTCGCAAGGTCTTCGCGCGCAGCCGCTCGATCTCGTCGGCTATGGCGACGAGGAGGAGAGCGAGACGCCGCTTCAAGATGAGGCCGAAGCATGAACCGCTTCGCCGAACTGCTGGATCGCCTCGCCTACGAGCCCGGCCGCAACAACAAGCTGCGGCTGATCACCGGTTATTTCCGCGAGGTCGGCGATCCCGACCGCGGCTACGCCCTGGCCGCGCTGACCGGCGCGCTGAGCTTCAAGCATGCCAAGCCCGCGCTGATCCGCGATCTGATCGCAGCGCGCACGGATGAGGTGCTGTTCGGGTTGTCCTACGATTACGTTGGCGATCTCTCGGAGACGGTGGCGCTGATGTGGCCGCGGCGGGTGCCCGGCAACGGAAAGTCTTTTCCGGGCCCCCCCTCTCCCCCGCCCTCCCCCGCAAGGGGGGAGGGAGCGCAGCGGGGCGCGCGGCGGCCGGTGAGCATTACGACTGACAGTGATTCAGCGAGTGATGGAGGCACCACTCTCTCCCTTCCCTCCCCCCTTGCGGGGGAGGGGCAGGGAGAGGGGTACCGCGGGCGAGATGCCAGCGATGCGCCCCACCCAAGCAACCACAACAACCCGCCGCCCCCAACCCTCACGGACGTCGTCACCACGCTGCGCACGCTCGGCAAGACCGAGCTGCCAAAGCAGCTCGAGCGCTGGCTCGACGAGCTCGACGAGACCGGCCGCTGGGCGCTGCTGAAGCTCGTCACCGGCGCACTGCGCATCGGCATCTCCGCGCGGCTGGCGAAGACCGCGGCCGCTGCGCTTGGCGACAAGGACCCGCATGAGGTCGAGCTGATCTGGCCGGGGCTCAGCCCTCCCTATCTCGACCTGTTCGCCTGGCTCGAAGGCCGCGGCGAAAGGCCGGTCAATCGCGATCCCGCGCCGTTCCGGCCCGTGATGCTCGCGCACGCGATCGAGGACACGGATTTCGCCGCGCTCGATCCCGCCGACTACATCGCCGAATGGAAGTGGGACGGCATCCGCGTGCAGGCGGTGGCGGGCCGCGATGAGCGCGGGCAGATCACGGCGCGGCTCTATTCGCGCACCGGCGAGGACATCACGGGGAGCTTTCCGGACCTCGTACCGTCGCTGCGGCTCGCAGGCGCAATCGACGGCGAGCTTCTGATCCTGCGCGAAGGCCGCGTGCAGAGTTTCAATGTTCTGCAACAGCGCCTCAACCGCAAGGTCGTTTCGCCGAAGCTGATCAAGGAGTTTCCGATCCATTTGCGCGCCTATGATCTGCTCGGCGACGACGAGAACGATCTGCGCGAGCTGCCCTTCGCGGAGCGGCGCGAACGGCTGGAGACGTTCATCGGCAAGCTCGACGATCCCCGCATCGATCTGTCGCCCACCGTGCCCTTCGCAAGCTGGCAGGCGCTCACCGCGGCGCGCGCCGATCCCGCGAGTGCCGGCGCGGGCGAAGATGCCGACGCCGTCGAAGGCGTCATGCTGAAGCGGCGCGATGCGCCTTACCTGCCGGGGCGGCCAAAAGGCCAGTGGTGGAAGTGGAAGCGCGATCCGCACATCATCGATGCCGTGCTGATGTATGCGCAGCGCGGCCACGGCAAACGCTCATCCTACTACTCCGACTACACCTTCGGCGTCTGGACCGAGGGCGAAGCCGGCGATGAGCTGGTGCCGGTCGGAAAAGCCTATTTCGGCTTCACCGACGAGGAGCTCTTGCAGATCGACCGTTTCGTCCGCCGCAACACCACCGAGAAATTCGGCCCCGTGCGCCACGTCGTGCATGAGCCCGACAAGGGCCTCGTGCTGGAGGTGGCGTTCGAGGGGCTGCAGCGTTCCCCGCGGCACAAATCCGGCGTCGCCATGCGCTTTCCCCGCATCAGCCGGCTGCGCTGGGACAAGCCGCCGCGCGAGGCCGATCGGCTGGAAACGCTGGAAAAGATGCTGAAGGCTGACGAATCCCTACCAACAATTAAGGTTGCGGCTTCCGCCGACAGCCATTGACGAGGGAATGCGGGTTCCCCATGTGCCCCGCCGTGACCTATAATGGGGTCGAATCCCCGCGAGGAGCTTGAGATGGTCCAAGACGTCAGAGATTTGCCGGCCGGCCGCAGCGATGGGCTGAACCGCTTTCTCGGCGGCTCGCCGCTGGCGGTCGCGTTTCGCCTGGTCCTGCTCTCGATCCTGGTCGGCGTCGTGCTCGCCGCGATCGGCTTCGATCCCTGGAACATCATCTACAGCATCCGCTTGCTGTTCCAGCGTCTCTGGGATCTCGGCTTCGACGCGGTGAACTGGCTGTGGCGCTACTTCCTGCTCGGCGCCGTCATCGTGGTTCCGATCTGGCTGCTGTCGCGCGTATTCGGCGCGCCGCGCAACAGGTAAGGATTTGGGAGCCCGCAGCCGATGCAATTGCGCTTTGTCGGCTGCGGCGACGCCTTCGGCTCGGGCGGCAGGCTCAACACCTGCTTCCACATCTCGGGGCGCGCGGCCAACTTCCTGATCGATTGCGGCGCGTCGGCTCTGCCGGCGTTGAAGCGACTCGAGATCGACCGCAACGAGATCGACCTCATTCTCATCACGCATTTCCACGGCGACCATTTTGCCGGGCTGCCGTTTGTCCTGCTCGATGCGCAATTCTCGCGGCGGACCCGGCCGCTGACGATCGCGGGCCCGCAAGGCCTCGAGACGCGGCTCGCCCAAGTGATGGAGGCGCTGTTCGAGCACTCCTCGAAGACCAAGCAGCGCTTCGAGCTGAACCTCATCGAACTCGCGCCTGGGCAAAGCCAATCCTTCGGCGGAGTGAATGTAACGCCCTACCCGGTGGTGCACGGCGAATCCGGCGGGCCGCATCTGGCCTACCGCGTCGAGGTTGAAGATCGCACGCTCGCCTACAGCGCCGATACCGAATGGACGGAGGCGCTCATTCCGCTGGCGCATGGCGCGGACCTTTTCATTGCGGAAGCCTATATGTACGAGAAGGTGGTCAAGAACCATCTCAGCCTGAAGACCTTGGAACAGCACCTCCCCGCCATCGGCGCCAAGCGGCTTGTCCTCACCCATATGAGCGACGACGTGCTGTCGCGCCTGGACGACGTACCGCATCTCGCCGCCGAAGACGGCATGGTGGTCGTGTTCTGACATGCACGCGCCCGTTCATCCCAGGATCGGCTCTCGCCAGGTCTTCACCATCGCCGGTCCCGCGATGGTCGCGAACCTCACCACGCCGCTGATCGGCGTAGTCTCGACCACCGCGATCGGGCGGCTCGACGATGCCGCGCTGCTTGGCGGTGTCGCGATGGCCTCCGTCATCTTCGACTGCCTGTTCTGGCTATTCGGCTTCCTGCGCATGAGCACACTCGCCTTCACGGCGCAGGCGCTGGGCGCGGGCGAGACGCGCGAGCAGACCGTGATCCTGGTGCGCGGCTTCATCGTCGCGGGCCTGATCGGCGCCGCGCTGATCGTGCTGCAACTGCCGCTGGCCGCCGGGCTGTTCGACCTGATGGGCGGCAGCGAAGGCGTCACGCGCGCGGCAAAGACCTATTTCATGATCCGGATATGGTCGTCGCCGTTCGCCTTCGCCAACTACGTCATTCTCGGCTGGCTGGTGGGGCAGGCGCGCGCCAATCCGGCGCTGCTGCTGCAGGTCGTCATCAACCTCATCAACATGGCGGCGACGATTTTGCTGGTGCTGGTCTACGACACCGGCATCGCGGGCGCGGCGATCGCCGCACTGCTCTCGGAGACGATTGGCTTCGTGCTCGGCGTGATCGTCTGCCGGCGCTATGCGGATGGCGGCTTTGCGGTGCCCCTTGCCACGCTGCTCGACCGGGCAAAACTGATGCGGCTGCTGGCGGTGAACTCCGACATCATGATCCGCACCGCGGCGCTGATCGCCGTGTTCCTGTTCTTCACCGCCAAGGGCGCACGCGCCGGTGACGTTACGCTGGCAGCGAATTCCGTGCTGAACAATTTCCTGCTGGTCAGCGCCTTCTTCCTCGACGGTCTTGCGAACGCAGCCCAGCAGCTCTGCGGCCGCACGTTTGGCGCACGCGATGCCAGGGGCTTTGCGGACTCGACGCGGCTGGTGCTGCTGTGGGGCCTCGGCTTCGCGCTGGTCGTCGCGGTGCTTTTCGCGCTGTTCGGGCCGAACCTGATCAATGTCATGACAGCGAGCGAGGACGTCCGCCGCGCCGCGCGCGAATTCCTGCCGTTCATCGTGCTTGCGCCGATCCCCGGCGTGTTCGCCTTCGGCTTCGACGGCATCTATGTCGGCGCGACCTGGGCGCGCGAGATGCGCAATCTAATGCTGTTATCGTTCACGATCTTTATCGGCGCCTGGTGGGCGCTGCAATCGTTCGGCAATGCCGGGCTGTGGAGCGCGCTGATCGCCTTCTACGTCGCCCGCGGCGGATTGCAGGGCGCGCGCTATCCGGCGCTGTATCGGGTGACGTTCCCTTCTCCTTCCCCCCGCTTGCGGGGAGAAGGTCGGGATGAGGGGGAGTCTCCACGAGGACGGTGAGAGCTGGACTCGTGGAGGCTCCCCCTCACCCGGAATTTGCTCTCGCAAATTCCAGCCTCTCCCCGCACGCGGGGAGAGGCGAAAGAGGCCCTACATCCCCGGCCAGTCTTCCGCCGTCAGCGTCGCCGCGTCGGCGCCGACGATCTCTGACAGCGAATCTCGCCCTGTCCGCAGCAGCGTCGAGGTGAGATCGCGCTTGATTTCGTCGACGAGGCCGAGGCCCTTGTAGACCAGCGACGAATAGAGCTGGATCAGGCTCGCGCCGGCGCGGATCTTCGTCAGCGCGGCTCCGCCCGAATCCACGCCGCCGACGCCGATCAAGGGGAAGGCGCCCTCGACGCGCACATAGGTCTCCGCGACCATGCGCGTCGACAGGCGGAACAGCGGCCGGCCGGACAGACCACCCTGCTCCTTGGCGCGCATTTCCTCGCGCAGCGTGCTCGGCCGCGCGATCGTCGTGTTCGCCACGATCATGCCGTCGACCCGGCGCGAGCGCGCCACCTGCACGACGTCGTCGAGCTGGGCGAGGCTCAAATCAGGCGCGATCTTGAGCAGCACCGGCGTGTCGCCGGCCTTCTGGCGCACCCGCTCGCGCGCGTCGATCACCCTGGCGAGGAGATCGTCCAGCAGCGCACCTTCCTGCAAATTGCGCAGACCCGGCGTGTTCGGCGAGGAGACGTTGACGGTGAAATAGCTCGCGACCGGCGCAAAAGTCTCGATCAGCTTGACGTAATCGCCAACGCGATCCGGCGAATCCTTGTTGGCACCGACATTGACCCCGACGATGCCGCCGTGCTGCGCGCGCGCCGCGAGCCTGCGCAGCGCGACTTCCGCGCCATCATTGTTGAAGCCCATGCGGTTGATCACGGCCTCGTCGCGCTCCAGACGAAACAGCCGCGGCCGCGGATTGCCGCTTTGCGGCTTCGGCGTCACCGAACCGATCTCGACGAAGCCGAAGCCGAGCCGCAGCAGCGCATCCGGCACCTCGGCGCTCTTGTCGAAGCCCGCGGCCATGCCGATCGGATTGGGGAAGTTGAGCCCGAAGGCACGCACGGCGAGCTTGGGATCGTCAGGCCGCGGCTTGACCGGCGGCAGGAAACGCAGGCCCTGGATCGCGAGGCGATGCGCATCCTCCGGATCGAGCCAGCGCAGCACCGGCAGCGAAAAGGCGTCGAAAGCGCGGATCACGGGATAAGCTCCGGAACGTCGTGGCCGCCATCGGAGCGCATGTTGAGGTTCATCACCGACAGCACCGCGCCGAGATCGAGCTCGCCATAGAGGTGCGGAAACAGCTCCTCATTGCGCGAGCGCTCCCAGCGCAATTCGCCGCCGAGCGCGTCGCCGTCGACCTCGACCAGGAACAGCGCGCGCTGCCCGAAATAGTGCTTGCGCAAGGTCTCGGGAACCTGGGGCGCGGTCGAGAAATGGATGAAACCGTCGCGCGAATCGTCCGCGCTGCCCCGGTAGACACCCTGCCGTTCCGCCTCGCGCCAGGCCGAGGCCGGACAGATTTTGTAGATCTTGACCACCGCTCACGCAGCCCTGTTTGCTCTTTGAGTCTTTTGGGTTTTTTCGTCTCGTGCGGGTCCTCAAAACCCGGGCGCGACCGTAATGGCCGCCCCCTCCGAACTCAAGGCTTAGAGCCATTTCCGTTCCGATGAAATCGGAACGGGGCTTTAAATTCTTGTTTTGACGCGTTTTCTTGACGCGCACCGGTATCCGCTTCGCTTGAAAATGCTTCTCCCGCCACCCCTTGCGCGAAAAACGGAAAACCGGTTGATTTGAGGACAGTTTTCCTGAGTTGCGACGGGCTGGACCTTCCATGGTCAGACAGGCCAAAGCGCAGAGGATACTGACTCACGACCAGATCTGGGGAGCGCTGGATCGGCTGGCGGAGCGTGCCGGCCTATCGCCGTCCGGCCTCGCCAAGCGGGCCGGGCTCGATCCCACCACCTTCAACAAGTCCAAGCGCGTCACCCCCGACGGGCGCGAGCGCTGGCCATCCACCGAATCGATCGCGAAAGCGCTGGCGGCGGCCGGCTCCTCGATGGACACCTTTGCCGGGTTGACCGGTGACGACGCCAGCGATGGCCGCTCGGTGCCGCTGCTCGGCCTCGCACTAGCCGGCGCGAGCGGAGCTTTCGACGAGTCCGGCTTTCCATCCGGCAAGGGCTGGACCGAACTTGCGCTTCCCACCGCCGAGGACAGTCGCGCCTTTGCGCTGGAGATTTCCGGCGATGCGCTTGCCCCGGCCTATCGCGACGGCGACGTCATCCTGATCTCTCCCCGCGCGCCGATCCGCAGAGGCGATCGCGTGGTGGTGAAGACCAAGGCGGGCGAGGTGACGGTCGCGACGCTGAAGCGCCGCACGGCAAAGGCACTGGAATTGCAGCCGCTCGATGCATCGCAGGCGGAGCATACGATGGCGCCGAGCGACGTCGGCTGGATCGCGCGAATCGTGTGGGCGAGCCAGTGATTGCGTCGTGACCGGACCATGACGCCGGCCGCGCCGCTTCTCGCCCCGGCGACCTTGCGACTCACCACCCCTCTCGCATAGGTTGCGGCCGATTTTGCCGATCAAATTCATCGCAGGGGGATATGATGAATCGCCGTCACGCATTGAAGGCCCTGGCGGGTCTCGCGCTTTGTCCGCTGTGCAAGCCGGCCTTTGCCGCCGAAGGCACGCATTGGAGCTACGAGGGCGCCGGCGGCCCGGCCAAATGGGGCGATCTCGACGCGGCCAACAAGGCCTGCGCGGTCGGCCTGCAGCAATCGCCGATCGACATCGAGGGGACGATCAAGTCGCAATTGCCTGTTCTGAAGCTGAACTGGGGCAAGAGCGCCGACACCATCGTCAACAACGGGCACACGATCCAGCTCAACTTCGCCGAAGGCAGCACGCTCACGCTCGGCGACGTCAAATACAAGCTGCTCCAGGTGCACTTCCACCGGCCGAGCGAACACACGATCGGCGGCAAGAACTTTCCGATGGAAGCGCACTTCGTGCATCGCAACGATGCCGGCGGGCTCGCCGTGGTCGGCGTACTGATGGCGGAAGGCAAGCCGAACACGGCCTTCGGCAAGATCGTCAAGACCATGCCGGCGGCGGAAGGGCCCGCGGTGAAGGCCGACGCGGCCATCGATCCCCACGCCATGCTGCCGCACAGGCTGAGCTACTTCCGCTACTCCGGCTCGCTGACGACCCCGCCCTGTTCGGAGGTGGTCGAATGGCTGCTGCTGACCGACCCGATCCAGGTCTCAGCCACCGACGTCGCCGCGTTCGCAAAGCTCTATCCGATGAACGCCCGCCCGGTGCAGAAGGACAACCGGCGCTTCGTGCTGCGCTCGATCTGAGGCGCGCTTCAAATCTGTAGCCCGGATGAGCGTAGCGACATCCGGGCTACGGCATCTACTACGCGCTTCGCGCCAGCGCGCCGTCGATCATGTTCACCGCGTTCTGCACGCCGTAGACCGCAACGAAGGAGCCGAAGCGCGGGCCCTTCTCCTGGCCGAGCAGCACCTGGTAGAGCATGTTGAACCAGTCGAGCGTCACGCCCGGGCGGCCGTCCTTGCCCTTCTTGACCTGGTCGAGGAACGGCTCGCGGCGGCCGATCTCGTAGACGACGTTCTGGATGTCCTCGGCCGAGGATTCCTGCGGAAGCTGCGACAGCGCATCGCGCAGATCCTGCAACACGGCGCGCTCAACCTCGGTCGGCTCGCGGAACAGCTTCGTCGGCGCCACGAAGTCACGATAGTAGTTGATGGCATAGCCGACCATCGCATCGAGCTTCGGATGCGTCTGCGGGCTCACGCCGGGACGATAGCGGCCGATGAAGCCCCACAGCGTCTCGGCATTCTCCGCGTTCGACGACGACACCAGCGTCAAGAGGAGCTGGAACGTGACGGGCATGTCGCCCTGCGGCGGATGGCCGTTGTGAATGTGCCAGACCGGATTGCCGAGCTGCTGCTTGCCATCCTGCTTCGCAAAGCCGTCGATGAACTGCTGGTAGTCGTCGACATTGCGCGGGATGACATCGAAGTACAGCCGCTTGGCCGCCTTCGGCTCGCGATACATGAACAGCGACAGCGATTCCGGCGACGCATAGCGCAGCCATTCGTCGATGGTGAGACCATTGCCCTTCGACTTCGAGATCTTCTGGCCCTTCTCGTCGAGGAAAAGCTCGTAGTTGAAACCTTCGGGCGGCGTGGCGCCGAGCGCCTTGGCGATCGCACCGGACAACTTCACGGAGTCGATCAGGTCCTTGCCGGCCATCTCGTAGTCGACGCCGAGCGCGACCCAGCGCATCGCCCAGTCGGCCTTCCACTGGCACTTGACGTTGCCGCCCGTCACCGGCGTCTCGACTTCCTGATTGGTATCGGGATCGACATAGGTCACCGTGCCGGCCGCGACGTCGCGGCGGATCATCGGCACTTGCAACACGACACCGGTGGTCTTGCTGATCGGCAGGAACGGCGAATAGGTTGCGCGGCGATCAGGCCCGAGCGTCGGCAGGATGATCGCCATCACCTTGTCGTAGGCCGCGAGCATCTTCAGCAACGTCGCGTCGAAGCGGCCGGACGTATAATAGTCGGTCGAGCTCGCGAACTCGTAGTCGAAGCCGAAATGATCGAGGAAGGCGCGCAGGCGCGCGTTGTTGTGGTGTCCGAACGACGGGTACTCGTTGGAGAACGGATCCGGCACCCGCGTCAGCGGCTTGCCGAGATGCGCGGCCAGCATTTCCTTGTTGGGGACGTTGTCGGGGACTTTCCGAAACCCGTCCATGTCGTCGGAGAACGCCAGCAGGCGCGTCTTGATCTTGTCCTCGGTCAGCACGCGGAAGGCATGGCGCACCATCGAGGTGCGCGCGACCTCACCGAACGTGCCGATATGCGGCAGGCCGGACGGGCCGTAACCGGTCTCGAACAGCACCTCGTCCTTCGGGCTTTTCTTCAGCCGCGCGACAATGGCCTTCGCCTGCTCGAACGGCCAGGCGTTGGATTGTTCGGCGAGCGCACGCAGGTCGCTCGGGTTCGCGGCAAGATCGATGACAGACATTCAGGGGCCTCCGGGCCGCGGAAAATAGCGATTTCCGGGCAGAATGCAAAAGTAGCAGCGCCTTTATCGTGGAATCGTAGGGTGGGCAAAGCGAAGCGTGCCCACCACTGCCAAAGACGGTGGGCACGGCGCTAGCGCGCCTTTGCCCACCCTACGGCACTAAAACGGGCTCACCGAAAAATACCGCAGCCACAGATCGGTGTAGCGGCCTTTCTCCCAGACGCGGAACAGGGCCCAGTTCAGGGCCTGGCGCAGCACGTCGTTGCCCTTGCGGACGGCAATGCCGATGCCCTCGCCGAAGAAGCGGCTCTCGACGAAGGGACCGCCGGAGAAGGCGCAGCAATCGCCAGAATCCGTGCCGTTGATCCAGAACGCCAGCGAGATGGCGTCGCCGAAGATGAAGTCGACCTCGCCCTTGCGCAAGGCTGCGCGCATCGCGTCGTCGTTGGGATAGGGGTGCAGCTCGGCGTCGGTGAACATCGCCTTGAGGTACGCTTCGTGCGCGGAGCCGGCGATGACGCCGACTTTCTTGCCTTCGAGATATTCGGGCCGGATCTCCGGCATCACCGCGTCCTTGCGCGAGGCGAAGCGCGCCGGCACGCGGTAATAGGGATCGGTGAAATCGACGCGGACGCGAAGCTGCGGACTCACCGCCATCGAGGCAATGATGGCATCGCCCCGGTTGGAGGAGAGCGCGTCAACCAGCGTTTCGAAGCGACGCATCTGCACCGTGCAGGTGACCTTGATCTCCTCGCACAGCGCGCGGGCGAGATCGACGTTGAAACCGGCCGGATTGCCGTCGGCGCCGGTGTAGTTGAACGGCGGATAGTCGGTCTCGGTCAGGAAGCGGATCACGGTCAGGCGCGACAGGTCGGGCCGCTCGGGCCGCCGCCGCGGGTCCCAGAAGCCGGGCACGGCCTGCGGGGCCGCCTGGGGGGCGGTTTGCGGCGTGGCCTGGGGTGCCGCCGGAGGCTGCTTGGCCGGGGCCTGGGCCTTTGCGGAGGGCAGGCCTACGAGCAGACATGCGCAGGCGACCAGCCCGGTCAGGACGCGGCGCACGGTTTTGGACGATTTTGCCTGTCGCGACGGGGCCATCGGCGGGAAATGAACGAATTTCGGCGGGATCGGAAGGCGTTATAGACCATCCCGCCGGGAACGCGAGCGCCGATTGCGGGATGGGTAAGGTCTCTCAGCCGTCATGCCCGGGCTTGTCCCGCCTGCGGGGCCGCAGCCCCTCCGGCGAGGCGAAGGCCCGGGCATCCACGAACATTAGCACCCTCCGAAGAACGTGGATGGCCGGGACAAGCCCGGCCATGACGATGTGGAGAGGACTGCGCCCGAAAGGGGCCCTCAGAGATACCGCTTCAAATCGGCCGCGGCCTCTTCCGGCGTCCGCTTCATGTTGAACGGCGATACGAACCGCCCGTCGCGGTCCATCAGGTAGATCAGCGCGGTGTGGTCCATGGTGTAGTCGCCGTCCTTGGTCGGGACCTTCTTGGCATAGACCCGGTAGGAGGTGATCACCTTGGCGGTCTCGGCGGGGTCGCCGCTGAGCCCTTCGAGGTGCGGGTCGAAGCTCGACAGATAGTCCTTCATCGTCGCCGGCGTATCGCGCTCGGGATCGACCGAGATAAAGACGGCATTGACCTTGTCGGCATCCTTGCCCATCGCGCGCAGCACCTCCGAAATCTCGAACAACGAGGTCGGGCAGACGTCGGGGCAATGGGTATAGCCGAAGAAGATCAGGGTCGGTTTGCCCTTCAGGTTCTTGTCGGTGACGGCGTTGCCGTGCTGGTCGGTGAGCTGGAACGGGCCGCCGATCGCGGCCGGCTGCGCCACCTTGCTGACCCCGCCCATCGCCCAGAACACGATCAATAGTCCGACGACGAGGCTTGCAGCGAAGGCGGTCGCGATCACCAGCGGACGGGCGGTGGAGCTCATGAGCGGAAAACTTCCTGTCGCAGGTCAGAAGCAGGCGGCAAAGCCGGTCCTGATCATTTCGAAGAACACCTGGCTGCCGTAGTGGAACCAGAGCGCCAGCGCGCCGAGCACGACCAGACCGCCGATCCCCGCGCCAGCCAACAGCAGCACGAACGGCAGCCGGCCGGCAGTGGGCGAATTGTCCTGTAGCGGTTGGGCCGGGTGCAGTGGTTGAGCCATGACAACGATCGGGGCGAAGGCCCCGGTTCCCTTGCCATTCAAATAGGCGTTGGCCCGGGCCCGGGCAAGCGCCGCGGGTGTTCCAAGGAATACTTCCCGGAGTCAGATCGCGCCGATGACGTCAGCGAAGCAGCTGGCCCCGAGCGGACTCCAGCTCTTCCGCTTGCGGGAGAGCCCGGCGCAGGGGTCGGTTGGTCGAGGCCTGCGCGTCGAGGTAGCAGGGCTTGTACATGGCCTGGAGCTGCTTGCCCCTCAGGAAGAGCATGTGCGGGGTGAGGCCGCCGCGCTGGTTGATCCAGCGCTTCACCTGCGAGGGATACATCGCATAGAGCATCTGGGTCGCTTCGGAGTTGGTCACCGCACGGCCGTTGGCGCCAAAATCCCAGGCGGCGTGGAAGCCAAGGGTCGCGTGCGAGGTCACACAGATGCGGTCGCGCGGAATGGCGCCGAGGACGATGGTGCAGGCCGAGGCACAGAGGCCGTCGATGATGACGGTGTCGCCTGACTGGCGCAGATCCTGGTACCTGTCGACGTAGGTTCCGATCCGGCCACCGCGGTCATCCGCAATTCGAACCACTGCGTGAGAAGCCCCCATGCCCGCGATCAGGAGAACCGCCGCGAGCAACCCCGTCAGAAACTTCATTGTCCCCCGCCCCAGTCGAATTCGAATCTGCGTGTCAGGTGGTGATGCGTTGCTAGCGTCCGTCGTAACCGTGGTTTTGTCTAGGCACGCCGGCTGGCTCAAAACAAATTCAAATCCAGTGTTGCGCCCGCGCTGCAGTCGGACGGCCCTAATCCCAAAGCGGAACAAGTTAACGATGCCTTATGCGCCACACCCTTGATCTCAGCTGCAACCGCTGGCTTCAATCCCGGGTAACTACAGGGGGGAACCTATGGCTGAAGAGACAGACGTCATCGTCGTCGGCGCGGGACTATCGGGACTGGTGGCCGCAACCGAGATCGCCGACGCCGGCAAGCGGGTGATCGTGGTCGACCAGGAAGGCGAGCAGTCGCTCGGCGGCCAGGCGTTCTGGTCGTTCGGCGGCCTGTTCCTGGTCAACTCTCCCGAGCAGCGCCGGCTCRGCATCAAGGACTCCTTCGACCTTGCCATGCAGGACTGGATCGGCACCGCCGGCTTCGACCGCGACGAGGATTTCTGGCCGCGCCAATGGGCCGAGGCCTATGTGGCGTTTGCGGCGGGCGAGAAACGCGACTGGCTGCGCGCGATGGGGCATCGCATCTTCCCGGTGGTCGGCTGGGCCGAGCGCGGCGGCTATGACGCGATGGGCCACGGCAATTCGGTGCCGCGCTTCCACGTCACCTGGGGAACCGGCCCCGGCATCGTCGAGCCGTTCGAGCGCCGCGCGCGCGAGGCCATGAAGAGCGGCCGGCTGACCTTCAGGTTCCGCCATCGCGTCGATGCGCTCTCCATCACCAACGGCACGGTGGACGGCATCAGCGGCGCCGTGCTCGCCCCTGACAATGTCGAGCGTGGCAGGAGCTCGTCGCGCAACGTGGTCGGCGAGTTCGCGCTGAAGGCGCAGGCCGTGATCGTGGCGTCCGGCGGCATCGGCGGCAATCACGAGCTGGTGCGGCAGAACTGGCCGAAGCGGCTTGGCGAGCCGCCGAAGTTCATGATCTCCGGCGTGCCGGAGCATGTCGACGGCCGCATGATCGGCATCACCGAGAAATCGGGCGCGCGGCTGATCAACCGCGATCGCATGTGGCATTACGTCGAAGGCATCCAGAACTGGAATCCGATCTGGCCGCGCCACGGCATCCGTATCCTGCCCGGCCCGTCCTCGATGTGGTTCAACGCAACAGGCACGCGGCTGCCGGCGCCGTTGTTTCCCGGCTCCGACACGCTCGGCCAGCTCCAGTACATCATGTCCACCGGCTATGATTATTCCTGGTTCATCCTGACCCAGAGCATCATCAAGAAGGAATTTGCGCTGTCGGGCTCGGAGCAGAATCCCGATCTGACAGGCAAGAGCTGGCGGATGACCCTGCGCCGCGCCACCAACAAGGGCGCGCCGGCGCCGGTGGAGGCATTCAAAAGCCATGGTGTCGACTTCATCGTACGCGACAAGATCGAGGATCTCGTCACGGCCATGAACAAGCTCGCCGGCAGCGACCTCCTCAAGCTCGAGCATGTCAGGATGCAGATCGAGGCGCGCGACCGCGAGATCGCCAATCCCTACGTCAAGGATGCGCAGGTGATGAACATCCACAATGCGCGGCGCTATATCGGCGACAAGCTGATCCGCACGGCTTCTCCGCACCGCATCCTCGATCCCGCGCAGGGGCCGCTGATCGCGGTCAAGCTCAACATCCTCACCCGCAAGACGTTGGGCGGTTTCGAGACCGATCTCGACTCGCGCGTGTTCGGCAGCGAGGGCAGCGTCATTCCCGGCCTCTATGCGGTCGGCGAAGCCGCAGGCTTCGGCGGCGGCGGCGTGCACGGCTATCGCTCGCTGGAAGGCACCTTCCTCGGCGGCTGCCTGTTCTCGGGCCGCAATGCCGGCCGCGCCGCGGCGAAGGCCGTGGGCTAGATCATGCGGAGGTGGATGCAGATCGGGGCGCTTCTTGCGGCATTGGCCGCAGCCTCGGCCGCATCCGCCGATACGATCGACGTCAACGGCGTGAAGCGATCCTACACCGCGCAACTGCCGGCGAAGCGGCTGGTGCCGCTCGTGGTCGTGCTGCACGGCAAGACCCAGCGCGGCGCCGACATGGTCGCGCGAACGGCGTGGCCGCAGGTCGCGAAGCGCGAAGGTTTTGCCGTGGTCTTCCCTGATGGCCTCAACCATGCCTGGGCCGATGCGCGGACCAAGGCTGGACCAGCGCTGCGTGGCCCGCCCGAGGGCACCGACGACATCGCCTTCATCGCAAAGCTGGTCGAGACGCTGGTGACGAACGGCACGGCGGACCCGAAGCGTGTCTATGTCGCCGGCACCTCCAATGGCGGCGCCATGGCGATGACGCTGGTTTGCGCGCGCGCCGATCTGTTTGCGGCGGGCGCGAGCGTGATCATGAACCTCACGGATGAGGCCGCAGTCACCTGCCATCCATCGCGGCCGCTGCCGATGCTGCTCATCAACGGCACGGCCGACCCGTTGGTCCCCTACGAGGGAGGACGGGGATCGAGCTATTATGCCGCAGACGGGTTCTGGTCCACCGAAGAGACGCTGGCTTTCTGGCGCAAGCTCAATGGTTGCGAGACCGACGACGCCGAGGTGACCGATTTGCCCGAGAAGGCGCCCGCGGATCAGTCTACGGTCACACGGATCTCCTCACGCTGTCCCAAAGGGCACGACGTCGTGCTCTATCGCATCAACCATGGCGGCCACCGCATGCCCGGCTTCGCTCCGGATGCCCGCTTCCCGAAGGTTGCAACCAGCCTGCTCGGGCCGCAGAACCGCGACATCGACGGCGCCGAGACGATCTGGTCGTTTTTCAGTCAGTTTCCGTGAACGACGCGTGCGTCGGCGGGCAACGCATGCGTGCCTGGCAACGCATGCGTGCCCGGCAACGCATGCGTGCCTGGGGTGGCAGAGCTGGGGGCGCTGGGTTAGACAGGGCCGCCATTCCCACCAGGAGATCCCCCCAATGAGCATTCAGCGTTTCGAAACCGGCCCGCGCATGAGCCAGGTCGTCGTGCACGGCAACACCGTCTATCTCGCCGGCGTCGTCGCCAACAAGGCCGCCGGTGAAAGCGTCACGAAGCAGACCCAGGACATCCTGGCGACCATCGACAGCCATCTCGCCAAGGCCGGCACCGACAAGTCGAAGCTGCTCTCGGCCACGATCTACATCACCGACATGAAGACCTTTGCCGAGATGAACGCGGTGTGGGACGCTTGGGTCTCGCCCGGCAACACCCCGGCTCGCGCCACTGTCGAAGCCAAGCTCGCGGCGGCTCAGTACACCGTCGAGATCATGGTCACCGCGGCGAAGTAAATTCGCGCTGAAATTGTTGCGAACGTCCGAAGCGCGATGAGAGCATCATCGCGCTTCTTTTCTGCGTGCGCATGACCTCCGAGGTAATCGATCTGCGCGTGCGAACCTTCGATAGTCGAGACAGCCGAACACGGCGCCATCGAAGGAGAGCACCATGACCGACCCCGTCACCATCGCCCGCCGCTACATCGAGCTCTGGAACGAGCGCGCCGCAGGCCGCCGTCGCGAACTGCTCAGCGAAAACTGGACGGCGGATGCGAGCTATGTCGATCCCCTGATGAAGGGCGACGGGCAGGACGGCATCGACGCGCTGATCGCGGGCGTGCAGCAGCGCTTTCCCGACTTCAAGTTCACGCTGATCGGCGAGCCCAACGGCTACGGCGAACACGTCCGCTTTTCATGGGGCCTCGGTCCCGACGGTGTCGACAGCCCGATCAAGGGCACCGACTTCGCCGTGCTGAAGGACGGCCGCATCAGGAGCATCACGGGATTTCTGGACCAGGTGCCCGCGGGCGCATGACGTCTCTTACCCTCCCCTCGAGGGGGAGGGTCGGCTCACATTGAGCGCAGCGAAATGTGAGCCGGGGTGGGGTGACAGTCTCTCCACCGATGCGGTGCCCGAACGGAGAGATCACCCCACCCCGCTCGCGCTGCGCGCGATCGACCCTCCCCCTCCAGGGGAGGGTAAGCAAGAGCCCGGCCCTTAGCTTGCAGTTGCCAGCCGATAGGCTCGCTTCGCATTCACACCAAATGCCTTCTCTCGAACATTCGGCCCAAGCTTCGCCAGGCACGCTTCCAGCGCTCCCTTGATCTCGCCATAACTCCCGGCAAGCAGACACACCGGCCAGTCCGAGCCGAAGATCAGGCGATCCTCGCCAAAACATGTTGCGGCATGTTCGACGAACGGAAACAGCCGCTCCGCATCCCAGTCACTCCACACCGCTTCCGTCGCGAGGCCCGAAATCTTGCACCAGACATTGCCGCAGGCCGCGAGAGCCGCGATGCGATCGGCCCATTCGGCGCTTCCGCCATCGGCGATCGGCGGTTTTGCGGCGTGGTCGAGCACGAAACGCGCTTGCGGAAAGGCCTGTGCAGTTGCGATCGCGGCGGGCAGTTCGCGGGTGCGGACCAGGAAATCGTAGGCGAGATCGCGGGCGAACGTTGCAGTGAGGCCGCGTTGAACGTCCTCGCGCAACAACCAGTCCGAATCGGCCTCGTCATGCACCTGGTGACGAATGCCGACCAGCTTGTCGCCGCCGGGCGAAGCGCGCAAGCGGTCGAGCGTGTCGCCAAGCGCACCGTCCGTCAGATCAGCCCAGCCGACGACGCCAATCACCGAGGGCGTCGCATGCGCGATCCGCAAGAATTCCCCGGTCTCCTCCAGCGCGGAGCGGCACTGCACCAATATGCTCGCGTCGATGCCGTTTGCTTTCAACAGCGGCGCGAGATCGGCGGGGCCGAAGGCGCGGCGGATCGAGGCCAATTCCGGCGCGTCCATCCAGGGATAGTCGGCGCGCGACGGATCCCAGAAATGCTGATGGCCGTCGATGATCATGCCCTCACGCTCCGCCCGGCAACGGCGCGCGTGCGTCGACGAGTTTGCGCGCACGCAGCTCCTGCCAGAAGGCTTGTGGCACCGCCTTCTCCGACATCGCGATGTTGTCGGAAACTTCCGCGGCGTTGCGCGCGCCTAGCACGGCAATTGTGACCGCCGGATGGGCCATGCAGAACTGGAGCGCGGCGGCCTTCAGCTCGGTCCCGTGCTTGCGGCAGAGCTCGTCGAGCTCGAGCGCACGCGCGATCAGCGCCGCGTCGGCGTCCTGATAGTTGAACTTCGCGCCGGGATGTGGATTGGCCAGAATGCCGCTGTTGTAGATGCCGCCGAGCAGGATGCCGATGTTCTTCTCGCGGCAGACCGGAAATAGCGCATCCAGCGCACCCTGGTCGAGCAGCGTGTAGCGGCCGGCGAGCAGGAAGCAGTCGACCGCAACGGCCTGGGCAAAACGAACCAACATTTCCGACTGGTTCATGCCGGCACCGATCGCCTTGACCGTGCCGTCGGCGCGCAGGCGCTGGAGCGCGCGGAAGGCGCCGGCCACGGCGTCGTCATAGTGATCGTCGGGATCATGCACGAGCAGGACATCGATGCGGTCGAGCCCAAGGCGCGTCAGGCTCTCCTCCACCGAACGCATCACGCCGTCATAGGAGAAGTCGAACACCGGCCGCTCGCGCGACGTACCCTTGTAGTGCGCGTCCTCGGCGGCCGCGCCATCAGGCGCGCGCAGCAGACGACCGACCTTGGTCGAGATGACGTAGGAGTCGCGCGGCTGCTGCAGCAGGAAAGCGCCGATCCGCCGTTCGGCGAGGCCAAAGCCGTAGAGCGGCGCGGTGTCGTAGAAGCGGATGCCGGCCGACCAGGCGCGCTCGATCGTGGCGAACGCATCGGTATCGCTGACGGCGGTGAACAATCCGCCGAGCGGGGCCGAACCGAGACCGATTGAGGTGACGTCGAGGGAGCCGAGCCGCGATCGTTTCATTCCCATTGCCTTCCAAAAGTCTTCCTTCCAACCGTCCAAATCATCTCTCCCGCTTGCGGTAACCGCAAGCGGGAGAGGATCGCAGGAGCACGGGGCTGGCGACGCTCCTACTTCAACATCTGCGCAACGTTGTCCTTGGTCACGAGATCGAGGCCGGTATAGACGATCTCGGGTACCTTCTCGCCCTTCTTGATGGCGAGCAGCGTATCCATCGCCTTCTCGCCCATCTCGAACGGACGCTGGCCGACCAGCGCATTGGCGTAACCGTCGCGCAGCAGTTCAAGCTGCATCTTCAGCGTATCGGCGACGACCAGCGCGAACTTGCCGGAGTCGATGTCCTTCTTGTTCCTGGAGGCGAAGGCCTTGAAGCCTTCGGGGGCGAACATCGGCCAGCCGCCGATGGGAACGATCGAGGCGAGGTCGGGCGTGGCGGTGCGCATATCCGTCATCTGCTGGACCGCCAGCGCCGGATCGTCGTTGCAGAAGGTCGGCGAGCCCGCGACCTCGGTCCATTTCGAGCCCTTCAGCGCCTCGCGGACGCCGTCGACGCGCTCGGCGAGATTCTTGGCGCCCGGACCGCCCGAGACCATCGCGTATTTGCCGCCATCGGGCCGCAGCTTCAAGAGCTCCTTGCCAAGCGCGACGCCGAACTCCTTGTTGTTGGTGCCGATATAGGCGATCCGCTTGGAGCCAGGCGCATCGGCATCGAAGGTGATGACAGGGATGCCGGCCGCGGTCGCCGCCTCGATCGACTTGGTCATGGCCGCAACGTCGGCGACCGAGATGGCGAGGCCGTCGACCTTCTGGGTGACGAAGTCCTGGATGATCTGCGCCTGCGTCGCCGGCTCATGCTCCACCGGCCCCTTGTAGATGCACTCGATGTTGCCGAGCTCCTTGGCACGCTTCAGGCAGCCATCGCGCGCGAAGTCGAAGAACGGATTGTTCATCGCCTTGGGCACGATCACGAAACGGTAGTTCGCGGCAAACGCCGGCGTCGCCATCATCGCGACCGCGATGCCGGCAAGAAGAAGTTTCCTCATTGTTTCCTCCACCCTTCTCTGGCGCCCATCCTCTCAAGATCGTCCGGGGAGCGGACAGGCGACATTTTCGTTGCCCTCCCGGAACGACGTCAGTTCAGATCATCCGCGAGCGGATGCGATCGACCAGCACCGCCAGGATGATGATCACGCCAACCAGCGTCTGCTGCCAGTAGGAGCTGACCTGTGCCAGCACGAGGCCGTTGCGGATCACTTCCAGCAGCACGCAGCCGACGATGGCCCCCAACGGACCGCCGATGCCGCCGGCGAGGTTGGCGCCACCGATGACGGCCGCCGCGATCACATTGAGCTCGTAGGACGTCGCCATGTTGGCGGGCGCCGATCCGAGCCAGCCGGAGATGATGATGCCCTGGAGCCCTGCGGCAAGCGCGCAGATCACATAGACCTCGATCTTCACCCGCACGACCGGTATGCCCGTGAGCTCGGCGGCCTTCTCGTTGCCTCCGAGCGCGAACACGTGGCGGCCGAACGAGCTGTGGTGCAGGACCACGGCCATCGCCAGCGCGAGGACCACGAGGTAGATGAACGGCACCGGCACGCCGAGCACGTCGCCCGAAGTGAGCGCGTAGAAGTAATCAGCGTCCGGTCCGCCCGGAAAACTGCCGCGGCCGTTGGAGACGACATAGCCGAGCCCACGCACGATCGAGAGCATGCCAAGCGTGGTGACGAAGGGCGACAGGCCGAGCACGGCGATACAGAAGCCGTTGACGAGGCCCGCGATCAGCGCGACGCCGAGGCCCGCGAGGATCGAGATCAGCAGGATCAGACCCGGCACGTTGGCCAGCACGGTCTTGCCGTCGGCGGCCATATGCACGAACAGCGAGCCTGCGGGCGAGCCGGGCGCCGACAGCTCGGTCATGACCATCGAGGTGATCATGGCGGAGAAGCACATCATCGAGCCGACCGACAAATCGATGCCGCCGGTGATGATCACGAAGGTGACGCCGAGGGTGGCGATGGCGATGAAGGAGAAATTCTTCGCCACGTTCTGCATGTTGCCTTCGGTGAAGAAATAAGGGCTGGCGAAATGCATCACCACCAGCAGCATCGCCAGCGCGAGCAGGACATAGCCGGTCTGGGAGGCGAAGATGCCGCGCTGCCACCATCTGATCCGGCCGACATTGGTGAAGCTGATCGGAGATTCCAAGGGCATGGCCATCACGCCGCCTCCTTCGCGCCGGTGATCAGGGCGGTGACTTCCTCGGGCGACGTCTGGTGGATCGGCTTGTCGGCCCGCTTCTCGCCGCGACGCATGACGACCACGCGGTCGCACACCGCGAACACGTCGGGCATGCGGTGCGAGATCAGCATGACGGCGACGCCCTGCTCCTTCAGCCGGTGGATCAGGCCGAGCACCTGCTCGACCTGCCGTACCGAAATCGCGGCGGTCGGCTCGTCCATCATGACCAGCCGCGCGTTGGAGAGGCGCGTCCGCGCGATCGCAACCGCCTGGCGCTGGCCGCCAGACATCTGCTTGACGAGATCGTCGGGGCGCGTCTCCGAGCGCAATTCGCCGAACAGTTCCAGCGCACGCACCGCCATCGCCTTGTGGTCGAGCAATGCGAGCGGGCCGAACCTGCGCTTCAGCTCGCGGCCGAGGAAAACGTTGGCAGCAGCCGTCAGATTGTCGGCAAGCGCGAGATCCTGGTAGACGACCTCGATGCCGACGCCGCGGGCATCGACGGGCCGGTTGAAATGGACCGCGTTGCCGGCAAAGCGGATCTCACCATGGCTGGGACGGAAATTGCCGGCGATGATCTTGACCAGCGTGGACTTGCCCGCGCCGTTGTCGCCCATCAGGCCGACGACCTCGCCGGGCTGGACCTGCAGGTCGACGCCATGCAGCGCGCGGATTGCGCCGAACTCCTTGCCGATGCCGGTCAGCTCGAGGACCGGTGTCGCTTCAGCCTTTGTCATCAGCGGCCTTCCTCAAACGTAACGGTTGACCAGGGATTCCAGATATTCCTGCCGCCCCGAGCGCGGCCGCGGGTCGAAGCCGGGGCTGAGCGCACGGTCGGCAAGTTCGGCGAGCGAGCGCTGGCCGCCGAGAATGGCCCGGCCCTCGGGTCCCGCCCATCCCTCGTAGCGCTGCGCGAGCGGTGCGGTGAGGGCGCCGGCATCGAGCATGTCGGCGGCGGCGAGGAACGCGCGCGCGCAGGCATCCATCGAGCCGACATGGGCATGGATCAGATCGTCGGGGTCGATCGACTGCCGCCTGATCTTGGCGTCGAAATTGAGCCCGCCCGAGGTGAATCCGCCGCGATTCAGGATCTCGTGGAACACCAGAGCCAGCTCCGGCACGTTCATCGCGAACTGGTCGGTGTCCCAGCCGAGCAGATCGTCGCCGCGATTGACGTCGAGCGAGCCGAAGATGCCGAGCGCCTCGGCGAGCGCGACCTCGTGATGGAAGGAGTGGCCGGCGAGAATGGCGTGGTTCTGCTCGATGTTGAGCTTGACGTCGTTCAGGAGATCGTAGCGCTCCAGGAAGCCGTAGCAGGTGGCGACGTCGAAATCATATTGATGCTTGGTCGGCTCCTTCGGCTTCGGCTCGATCAGGATCGGGCCCTTGAAGCCGATCTTGTGCTTATGCTCGACGACCAGCGAGATGAAGCGGCCGAGCTGGTCGAGCTCGCGCTTGAGATCGGTGTTGAGCAGCGTCTCGTAGCCCTCGCGGCCGCCCCACAGCACATAGTTCTGGCCGCCGAGCCGGTGCGTCACCTCCAGCGCGGCGCGGACCTGGCCGGCGGCATAGGTGAAGATTTCGGGGTCCGGATTGGTCGCGGCACCCGCCATGTAGCGGCGATGCGTGAACAAATTGGCCGTGCCCCAGAGCAAGCGGACCTTTGCGGAGGCCATCTTCGCTTCGAACAGGTCGGCGATTGCGTTGAGATTGGCGACGGACTCGCTGAGCGAAGTGCCTTCCGGCGCCGCATCGACGTCGTGGAAGGTGAAGAAGGGTACGTCCAGCAGGCGGAACAGCTCGAAGGCGACATCGGCCTTGGCGCGTGCCTGGGCCATCGCATCAGCACCTTGATGCCAGGGGCGCAGAAAGGTCTCGCCGCCGAAGGGATCGCCGCCCGGCCAGCAGAACGAATGCCAGTAGCAGACCGCAAAGCGCAGATGATCCTCGAGCCTGCGGCCATGCACGAGCCGGTCCTTGTCGTACCAGCGGAAGGCGGGCGTGTTTCCCGCATCCTTGCCGCCGAAGGCGACAGGGGCGCTTGCATCGAAGAATTTGGCTGATGCGTTCACTTAAGGCTCTCCTTCAACGCAGGATAAAGTTCGCGCCACCGCCGATAGGCCTCGTCATAGGCCGCAGTGACGGATGCGCGGGGTGCAAAGCTCGCGAGCCGCCGCGGGCGCTTGCACACTTCCGCGGGATCTTCGCCGGTGGCGGCGAGCCGGCCGAGCCGTGCGGCGCCGAGCGCGGCCCCGACCTCGCCCTCCTCGACGCGGTGAACGGGAATGCCGAGCACGTCGGCGCAGATCTGCGCCCACAGCGGCGAGCGCGAGCCGCCGCCGACGAGATCGACCTCCGCGATTGGCCCGCTGGCCGCGCTCAGCGCCGCGAGGTTGTCGCGCGCGGCGAAGGCGACGCCTTCCAGCACGGCCTGCACGATCTGGCTGCGCCCGGTCGCACCGCGCAGGCCGACGAAGGCGCCGCTGGCGGCGGCATCGTTGTGTGGCGTGCGCTCGCCGTCGAGATAGGGCAGGAACTTTATGGAGCTCGGTCCGTCGACACGCTCGCCGAGCGGCGCCAGGAGCGCGGCGGCCGGCGTCTCCATCACGCCCGCGAGCCAGGCCAACGAAGCCGCGGCCGACAGCATCACGCCCATCTGATGCCAGAGGCCGGGCAGCGCATGGCAGAACGCATGCACGGCCGAAGCCGGCACCGGTGCAAACCGATCGGTGACGCGGAACACCACGCCTGATGTGCCGAGCGACAGGAACGCATCGCCCGGCGCGATCGCGCCGAGCCCGATGGCGCTCGCGGCATTGTCGCCGGCACCGCCGGCGATCACGACATCATTCGCCATGCCCCAGCGCCGCGCGAATTCCGGCGCGAGCACTGCACTGACCTCGCTGCCCTCGACGAGGCGGGGCATGTGGTGGAGATCGAGCCCGACGGCATGCAGCAGCAGCGCCGACCAGCGGCGCAGACCGACGTCGAGCCACAGGGTGCCGGCGGCGTCGGACATGTCCTCGACCATCTCGCCGGTGAGGCGATAACGCACATAGGCCTTCGGCAGCAGCACCTTCGCCACGCGCTCGAAGATCTGCGGCTCGTGCCGCGCGACCCAGAGCAGCTTGGGCGCGGTGAAGCCGGGCATTGCCAGATTGCCGGCGATCGTGTGCAGCGACGGGCAGCGCCGCTCGAGCGCGACGCATTCGGCGTGCGAACGGCCGTCGTTCCACAGAATAGCGGGGCGCAGCGGCCGTCCATCCTCGTCCAGCAGCGTCGCGCCATGCATCTGGCCGGACAGCCCGATGCCGCGCACCTGAGCGACCTCGCGCGGATGGCGGGCGGCGAGATCGTCGACGGCGCCAACCGCCGCATCGACCCAGGCGTCGGGATCCTGCTCGGACCACAGCGGCGCGGGATGCGACAGCGCAAGCTCGCGCGCGGCCGTCGCGACAATCGCGCCGGTTTCGCTCACGAGCACCGCTTTCACACCGGATGTGCCGATGTCGATACCGATATACACGCCGTCCTCCCCTTCGCCTGTTGCGGTGCGCGATCTCAGAGTCGCCCTTTCCGCATCGGACCGTTTCGAAATCCGCCCGCCCCTAGGGCAAATTGTCCCGCATCACGATGTCGATCCTGATCTTCTCCTGTTCGCGCAAGATCGGCTCGCCGCGCGCAAGCGCGAGCAGCACGCGCACGGCGGCGCGCGCTTCATGCCCGGGGTTCTGCGAGATCGCGGCATCCATCACGCCCTGCAACAGCAGCCGGCGCGTCAGTACGGTGACGTCGTGTCCGACGAATACCACCTGCTTGCCGCGGCCGGCATCGCTCAACGCTGTGGCGACGCCTTGCGTGCCTGCGCCGACGTTATAAAGGCCGACAATGTCAGCATGCCTGCCGAGCAGCTGCGCCAGAACCTGTTCCGAACGGCCGTCTTCGTCGCGCCCTTCCAGCACCGGCAGCACGCTGAGATCGGGGAATTCCGACGCCATCACCTGGCTGAAGCCGAAGATGCGTTCGGAATGGTCGCGCAGGCCCTGCGAGCCCGCGACGATCGCGACCTTGCCGGACCGTTGGCCGACCAGCCGACCGACCAGCGCGCCGGCGGTGCGCCCCGCCGCAATGTTGTCGATGCCGACATAATGGTGGCGACGCGAGGACGGCACGTCCGAGACCAGCGTCACGACCCTGGTCCCGGCGTCGACGAGATCGTTGATCGCGGCGCGGACCCCGGGATGGTCCAGCGCCACCACGGCGACGCCGTCGTAATCGCCGGACAGCGCCTCCAGCGAGACCGCGAGCACGGACGGGTCGAACACATCCGTGGCGACCACCTCGACGCCGAGGCGGCGGGCTGAGAGCCAGGCCGACATCTCGCCGAGATAGGCCTCGATCTGCTGCATGAAGGGGTTCGACCCCGCCGGCATCACGAAGGCAAAGCGGCGGGCACGGCTGCGGGCGAGCTCCGCGGCCGCGACGTGCGGCTGGAAGGCGTTGCGCTCGATCGCCGCCTTGACCCGCCGGACCGTATCGGGCCGCACGCCCGGGCGGTTGTGCAGGACGCGGTCGACGGTCGCGAGGCTGACGCCCGCCTCGCGGGCGATGTCCTTCAGCGTCAGCGCGGTCGCGGTGAAAGTATCGGCCATGGCTGAAGGTTATCGAGGTGTTTTGAGGTACGCAACTCATTTTGAGGCGCACGACGATGTTTTCGGGTCCGGGTCACACCGCGCGGCCTCAGCCGCCGGTCAGGTCGCGCGTCAGGAACAGGCTGTTGGGATCCTCGACATAGCCCTCGAACGGGCCGCAGAGCACAAAACCGTGCGCCTGGTAGAGCGCATGCGCGGGCTTGAAATAATCCCACGAGCCGGTCTCGAGGCTGAGCCGCTGCAAGCCACGCGCGCGGGCCTCAGCGATGATGTGGCGGAGCATCCGGCCGCCGAAGCCGCGCCTCCGCGTGGTTTGCAGCGTGTGCATCGACTTCACCTCACCATGGTCGGCCGAGAGCATCTTCAGCGCGCCGGTGGCGACCAGCGTCTCGCCGTCCCAGCCGGTCCAGAACGCGACGTCGCTCGCGCGCAGCCCAGCGAGATCGAGCGCATGGGCGCTGCCCGGCGCGGTCTGCGCCCGCGCAGCCGTGACGTGATGGTCGAGCAGCGCAATGACGCGCGGATCAAAGGTATCGCCGGTGCGGACCTGCATCGTCACGGCCTCACCTCGCTTGAAAGCCGCTTCTGCATGAGGACCATATCGAGCCAGCGGCCGAACTTGCAGCCGACCTCAGGCATGCGGCCAACCTCGGCAAAGCCGAACGACGCGTGCAGCCCGGTCGAGGCGGAATTCGAGGCCTCGATCGCGGCGACCATCGTGTGCTTGTTGAGCGCGATAGCGCGCTCGATCAGCGCGGCCATCAGGCTGCGGCCGACGCCGAGCCGATGATGTTGCTCGCCGACATAGACCGAATTCTCGACCGTGCGGCGATAGCCGGGCCAGGGGCGGAAATCGCCGAATGATGCGAAGCCGACGACGTCCCTGCCCTTCATTGCGACCAGCACGGGATAGCCGGCCGCTTGCCGTGCGCGCATCCACTCGCGCCGCGAGGCCAGATCAGCCGGTCCGTCGGTCCACACCGCCGTGGTGTTGATCGCGGCGTAATTGTAGATGGCCAAAATATCTTCGGCATCCTCCAGCGTGGCGTCCCGCACGATCAGCGACATCACATTTTCCCGTACGATGTGCCGCGCCTCGTGATGATGACGTAGCGCGCATCCTGTTTGGTTTCGTTCTCGAAGGTCACCGCCCGCATCACGTCGAAATCGAGACAATCGCCATCGCGCAGCCGCACGGTCTTGGCGTCGATATGCACGCAGACCGCACCCTCGAGCATCAGGAGCTGCTGGGTGAACGCGTTGCGGCCCCAGGGGCTGTAGGAGACGCGCGCTCCGGCCGGCAGATCGACGACGATGATCTCGATGCCGCTCGCCGCATCCGGCGGCGAGGCGTGCCGCCGACGGTAACCGCTGTCGGGATCACGCCAAAGCGGCTGGTCGGCAAGCCGCATCAGCCGCTCCGGCGGCTTCTCGGCGAGCGCGACGACGTCGCTGAGGGTGACATCGAGCGCCGCGCAGAGCTTGTTGAGCAGCGCAGCGGTGGCGCTGCTCTGCGCCCGCTCCACCCTCCCGATCATGGCCCGGCTGACACCGGAGCGCGTCGCGAGTTCGTTCAACGTCATGCCCGCCTGCGTCCTCAACGTCTTCAAGCGACGACCGATCGCACGGTCGAGTTTCTGCTGGTCCATTGTTGCTGGTCCTAGCCGTCATCCGAACATTGCCCGACGCAAGGACCACATCCGCGGGGCAAGAAGAGCTTAGGCCGGGGAAGCGGTGTGTGCCGGGAGCGAAGGGCTAATATATTGGAATCTTTGGAGGCCAAACATCGCAATGAGGGCCGTGCCTAATATGGCTCGACAACCAAGGCGGGTACAATCCAACGTCGATTGCATTTGAGAAGCAGCAGGGTACAGTTTCCTGATTGCCAGTTCTATCGGGCCGTTCGGATTCGGGCTCGAGATTTATTAGCGAGTGTAGCCATGCCCACCAATTCGGACGCCATCGTCAGCGCCGGGCCTTGGATAGTCGCGATCGTGTGTCTCGCGCTTGGCATTCTCAATATGTTCGGCGCCATCAAGATCACCGCCGACGAGAGCACGAAGTTTCTGCTGGGACTCGCGGTCGTAATCGGGGTCGTCCTGATCTTCCGAGACCGCTTGACCAAAGTCGTTCTCCCCGGGGGGATTACGGCGGAGATCTCAGCGGTCAAAAGAAGCGTTCAAGATGTTGCCGCAGCAACGGAGGAGCTGAAAGCCAGACAAACAGAAATTGCGGCCCCGAAGATGGCAATCCTGGCTCCGTCCGTAACAACCAAGCACGCTCCACAAATGCCGATTGAAGACCCGGAGGACAAGAACAAAGGCCAGTTCGGCAGAGAGGCAGCCAAGAATGGCCTACGCCTGTCGGCTACCGTCCAACCTTCCGACGTGCGGCCGGGATGGTTCAGGATTGATCTTGCAGTTACGGGCCTCGACCGAAAATTGGTCGATCCGGTCGCGTGTCATCTGCACGAAACGTTCAACCCCGCGGTGCAGCCGGTCAATCCGATCAACGATCAAGCTCGGCTCACAGTACTGGCGTGGGGTGCTTTTACGGTCGGAGCGATTGCCGACCATGGCAACACGCTGCTGGAGCTCGACCTCTCGGCAGACACGACCTTCCCGAAGGCCTTTCGAGAGGCATGATCTCAAGGTCGGCGGCGCAATGGGTGAGCTGGCTTGCTGCCGTAAGACGCCCATCGGCAAAAAAAATGGAGCGGGCGAAGGGAATCGAACCCTCGTATGCAGCTTGGGAAGCTGCCGTTCTACCATTGAACTACGCCCGCGAATGCGCGTCTCACGCCAACCCTGATTAGCCGAGACGGCGCCCGTCGCCAAGCGCTTTGGCGCGGCCGGCCGGACGGTTGTTAACGTCCTGGCAAGATTTTGGGTGCGCCGGATTGTGGCGGTGTTATGATCGCGTGTCTGGGGAGAGACGTGCACTGAGTGGGGCGTGTGCATGGTGGGGCGTGGCTACGCGATATTCAACACGGCCATAGGGCGCTGCGGCATCGTCTGGAGCAGCACCGGCGTGGTCGCCGTGCAATTGCCGGAGGCGCGGGAGATCGACACCCGTCGCCGGATTTTTGCGGTCCATCCCGAGGCGCGCGAGCAGCAGCCTCCGCTGAATGCCGAGCTTGCGATCGAGGGCATCGTGGGCCTGCTGCAGGGCGGCGACCCTGATTTTTCCGAGGTCAGCCTGGACGCCGGCGGCGTCCCCGGCTTCCACCGGCGCGTTTATGAAGCCGCCTGCGCCATTCCGCGCGGGGAGACCCGCACCTATCACGAGATCGCCAAGGCGCTGGGCGCCTCCGGCGCCGCGCATTCGGTGGCGCAGGCGATCGCCAAAAATCCCTACATGCTGATCGTGCCCTGTCACCGGGTGCTGGAGGCCGGCAATTACGCCGACCGACTCTCGCCTTACGGCGGGGTGATCTCCAAGCGGCGGCTGCTGGCGCTCGAGGGCGCCCACCCGGTCGCGAGCAAGACGCTGTTCGAGGTGCTGCTGCCCGTTGCGCCACCGAGGCCCAGCTAAGGCGCGATCGGAATCGCACCTTAGCTTTGTTTTTTTGGGCATGATCTTGTCGGACAACCGCTACACACTTGTCCGGACCATGCCTAGATAGGTGGCATGGACGCAACCACGCTGCTGACCACGCAATCGATCACGGTCTCCGAGTTTCGCTGCGATGCGGGACCGGACGACAAGCCGTTCGCGGAGTGCCGCACCGGGCATTCCATTGCCTATGTCCGCTCGGGCAGCTTCGGCTGCCAGTGCCGCGCCGGCTTCTTCGAGCTGGTGGCGGGCTCGATGCTGGTCGGCGCTCCACGCGAGGAATACACCTGCACGCATGAGCATGTCAGCGGCGACGTCTGCCTGGGCTTCTTCTTCAGCGAGGACCTGGTCGATGCCCTCGGGGGACGGCGCGAGATCTGGCAGGTCGGCGCGACACCGCCGCTGCCCGAGCTGATGGTGCTGGGCGAGCTCGCCCAGACGGCGGCAGATGGCAACAGCGACCTCGGTCTCAACGAGGTCGGTCAAATTCTGGCCAGCCGCTTCATCGATGTTGTCTCGGGCAAGGCGCGCAAGCCGGCCACGCCCACCGCACGCGACCGCCGCCGCGCAGTCGAAGCCGCGCTGTGGATCGACGCCAACTCGCATGCCGAGGTCGATCTCGAACAGGCGGCGCGGCAGGCGGGCCTCAGCCCGTTCCATTTCCTACGGCTGTTCTCGGCCGTGCTCGGCGTCACCCCGCATCAATATCTGGTGCGCTCGCGGCTACGCCACGCGGCGCGACTGCTGACAGATGATGACATCGCGGTCACCGACATCGCCTATGACGTCGGCTTCGGCGATCTCTCCAATTTCGTCCGCACCTTCCATCGCGCCGCCGGCGTGTCACCGACGAAGTTCCGGCAGGCGTCGAAGGGCGAGCGCAAGATTCTCCAAGAGCGCCCGCCCCTCAACTGAATAGGGTCGTCTCCGGCGCGCGCCAGTTGCGGCGCGCTTTGCAATGGAGACGATCATGTACGACCACATCGGACTGCGTGTTGCCGACCTCGACGCCGCCACGCGCTTCTACACCGCGGTGCTGGCGCCGCTCGGCTACGCCCTGCGCTCCAGCGGCGACGGCTATGCGGGCTTCGGGCCGAAGGGCGAGCCGGCGCTCTGGCTGCACCTGAACAAGGGACGCAAGGCCGACGGCGCGCATATCGCGTTTCGCGCCAAGGACCATGATGCGGTCAAGGCATTCCACAGCGAAGGCTTGAAGAGCGGCGGCCGTGACAATGGCGGCGCCGGCCCGCGCAAGGACTATAGCCCGACCTACTACGCGGCGTTCCTGATTGATCCCGATGGCAACAACATCGAGGCGGTTTGCGTGTAGAGCCCGCCGCGCACGAGCACTCGCAGGGTGGGCAAAGCGACTTGTCCGCCGTAGCTCGAAGAGCGAAGGCGGAAGCGTGCCCACCATCGCGTGCGACTGTGCCGATGAATGGTGGGCACGGCGCGCGAAGAGCGCGCCTTTGCCCACACTACGAACCTTTCAATCAAGGACACCTTCATGGCCTCCATCCACAACGACATTTCCCTCCCCGTTCCCGCCCGCGACGTCTGGGACGCCGTACGCGATTTCGGCGCGCTACCTCAGCGGCTGGCGCCGGGCTTCGTCACCGCCTGCACGCTCGACGGCGATGCACGCATCGTCACCTTCGCCAATGGATCAGTGGCGCGCGAGGTGCTGGTCGATTGCGACGATGCGCGGCGGCGGCTGGTCTACGCCATCAACAACGAGCGGCTCAGGCATTACAGCGCCTCGGTGCAGGTGATCGCCGAGGGCGAGGCGAGCTGCCGCCTTGTCTGGATCATCGACATGCTGCCGAACGAGCTTGCGGCTTACGTCCAGGGGCAGACCAGGGACGCCGTCGCCGCGATACACCGAGCGTTCCCAGCCGTGGCTGCGTGATCTTTCTCACAGAGCCCTGCCCTCGCCGGCCCTAACGATGGCCGCGTGCGTCCGGTTGGCTCCGCTCTCCCGGCGGAGCCACGCACGCGAGGAGCAGGCCATGAGAGGTGCGGATAAAGTGATCTGCCAGGCAGCCGCCGTATTGATGCGGCTCGCCAATGTCGGCGGCGGCGGCCATCGCCGCCACAGACACCGCTAGTCTGCAACGCCCGAAAGCGCAGGCCTGATCGCAGGTTTCGTCTCGCGCGGCCCCCAGCGTGTCAGCACCACGCTGGAGCACGAGAGCAGGCCGAGCACGACCATCGAGCTGGCGGCCAGCCAGAAGAAGCTCTGCGCGGTGGCGTCATGCGTCGACAGCCACCAGCCGCAGGCCGCGATGTAGATCAGCCGCGCGGTCTGCGCCAGCACCGGCCCGATCACCTTGGCCGCGCCCTGCGACGAGAAATACATCGTCGAGGCGAGCCCGATGAAGGCGTAGAACGGCGCCACCGTCGACAGATATTCATGGCTGGTCGCGCGCACGGTGGCGCTGTCGGTGAAGATGTTGACCCAGAGATCTGGGAACAGCGCGACGAGGCACGCCGGCGCGCCGACGGCGACGAACGCGCTCGCACCGGCGATCCAGGCGATGCGCCGGGCGCGCGCGATGCGCACCGCGCCGATCGCCATGCCGATCATCGGCACCGAAGCGATGCCGAACGAGAACGCGATCGAGGTCAGCAAAAATTCCAGCCGCGCGCCGATGCCGTAGCCGGCGAGGATCGCAGTGCCGAACTTTGCCAGCATGTGGGTGAAGATCGAGATCGTCAGCACCGATTGCAGCGGCGAGAAGCAGGCGATGGCGCCGACCTTCAGGATATCGAAGAACATCGCCCATTGAACGCGAAGCCCGCGCAGTTTCGGCACGATTCGGGCGCGGCCGGAGAACAGGTACCAGCCCATCACGCAGATATTCACGGAATAGGCGATCAGCGAGCCGGCCGCGACGCCGCGCATGCCGAACTGCGGCACGGGTCCGAGCCCGAGGCCCAGCGTGCCGCCAAGCACGACCTGCATGACCGCGGAATTCAGCATCAACAGCGAGGGCAGCTTCATGTTGCCGGTGCCGCGCAACACGCCGGCCATGGTGTTGAGCAGCCACGGCAGCACGGCCCCGCCAAAAAACACCTGTGTGTAGGCGACCGCATGCGTCAGCACATCCCCGCGTCCGCCGAGCATCTCCAGCACCTTGGGCCCGAAGATCAGCATGCCCAGCATGAAGACGAGGCCGAAGGTGATGCCGATCAGCAGCGCATGTGCGGCGAGCGTGCCGGCGCGCTCGCGATCGCCTGCGCCGAGCGCCCGCGCGATGGCCGACGCCACGGCGCCGCCCATGGCCCCGCCGGACATCGTCATGGTCAGGATCACTGTCGGAAACACCAGCGCCATTGCCGCCAGCGCCTCGACGCCGAGCCGGCCGATATAGGAGGTCTCCGCGATCACCACACAGGTGCCGGCCGACAGCGCGACCACGTTCGGCCAGGCGAGGCCGAGCAGCGTGCGCAGAATCGGCCCGTCCATCAGCGCGCTTCGTACCGGCCGCGGAGGCGGCGGCAACGGACGCTCTTGTTCATCGACCGGGATTTCGGCGATGTCGGACATGTCCTCTCCCGGGCGCAGGCCATTCGCGGCGCGGCAATGCGTAGGTGTGCCAATAAATTTCTTCGCGCGGAAGGCGCGGCGACAGGCTTAGCACGGCAATTGCCGATTCCTCCTGCGCCGGATGCAGGCGTGCCCTGCGGCAGCGCATTTCAACAGGTGGAATTACTCAATGGTCCACACCAGTGGCGGCCGACCGCCCGCTGTCGGGCGCAGGTGCACGCCGATGTGCCGCCCGCATCCGGCAGCGAGCCCCTCGAACAACCCTTCCAGCACTTTGGTGCAGGCGCGATGATAGTCGGCGACGTCATCCATCAGCTTCCAGCTCTGCTGGCGAAATTCAAACGCGCCTTCTGATGCCATCGTCTCGGCAGAGTCATCCTGCGCGGCAAACAGCGCATTCAGGAACGCCGCGAACTCGCGTGCGCCACCGCGGCGCATAGACAGCGCTGCCGCGACCTCTTCAAAATACTGCATCCCGATCAGCTTGCCGGTGAGGTGCAGGAGATAGCCGGCGTCTTCCGGGCCGAACAATTGCACCATGACGGGCGCGGCGGTGCGCACATATTCCATCGCGTAGTTGCGGTAGGCTTTTTCCAGCCGCGGCTTCGGCCAGCTCGCGACGGGCAAGGCAGGCGCGGTCTTGGCGTCGAACAACGGCGCTTCCAGATGGCGCGCGAACACCAGGCGCTGATCCAGCTCGAGCGGGTGGTCGTACTGATAATAGTAGCCTTCGAGCCCGTCCTGACCGTCGACGCTCTGCTTGGTGCAGACGAAGCCGAGCCTGGTATCGCCGAGCGCGACGCCATTGTTGGCGTGCCAGCCGCGCAGCATCGCGCGCGAGACCTCGCCCGGCACGCCGCAGATCGCGGTGCCCTTCCAGATCCAGCGCGGCGGCGGATAGCGGATCCAGGCTTTGCGGTCGCTCTCATACATGTACTCGACATGCACGCCGCCGATCCAGTTGGAGAGATAATGATATTGCGCGGCGGCCACCGCCGGCGGCAAATGACTGAGACCGAGCTTTTCGAGCCCCGGCAGGAAGCGCTCCTGCTGCTGGCGACGAAACACGCGGAAGACGAATTCGGCAGCATCCGCCGTGCCGCGCCGCGTGACGACGATGAGGATGAGGCCGGTGAAGTAGGCGTGATAGAGGTCGGCGACCGCGCGCCAGCGCTTCCGTTGCGCTTCCTGTGCTGCGTCTGTTGCGGCGGCCATGTTCGCTCCCGACCGTTGTTTTGATCGAGTGTGTCACTGCGCCCGGTACGAGGCAACCTGACGCTCAAGCAGAGCGCCCTGCACGCCAGCCCGTCAATTCCGCATCACGAATTTTGTTCAAGCCTGGCCGCGCGCTCGCGCTCAACGCGTTCGGTGACGTCGCGCGCCATCGCGACCGATCCGACCACGGCACCACCGGCATCGCGCACCAGCGCGAAGGTCATCTCGATGTAGAGCTTGCGTCCGCTTTTGTGCAGCGCGCGGGTCAGCGTCGGCTTGCCCGCAAGCTTCATCGCCCCGGTGGCAAGCGCAGCTTCGAAGCCCTTCCAGTGCGCGGCACGCAGATGTTCGGGAATGATCAGATCGAGGTTCTGGCCGAGCGCCTCGTCCGCCGAGAAGCCGAACAGTGTGGTCGATGCGCGATTCCAGCGCGTGATGGTGCCGGAGCGATCCGAATAGATCAGCGCGTCCGCGACGTCGTCGACGATCCTTGCGTCGAGTTCGGATGAATTGGTCATCGGGAAGCCTCGCACGTAGCCGGAACTTGCTTCGCATCCTGCCACACATTCAGTGTCATCGCCTGAGTTGATCGGGCGATCCAGGATTCCGAGGCGGCAGTGATTAAATCGAAAGGTTGCGGCGTACTGGATGCCCCGGTCAAGCCGGGGCATGACGGCGGAGAGTGAGGCTAGCACTACACCCGAAAATGCTTCGATAGTTTGAGCCCCTGCGCCTGGTAGTTCGAGCCGATGCGCTGGCCGTACATCGCGTCGGGGCGCGCCAGCATCTTCTCGTAGACGAGGCGGCCGACGATCTGGCCGTGCTCGAGGATGAACGGCACCTCGCGCGAGCGCACTTCGAGCACGGCGCGCGATCCCTGCCCGCCAGCGCCGGCATAGCCGAAGCCGGGATCGAAGAATCCGGCATAGTGCACGCGGAACTCGCCGACCAGGGGATCGAACGGCACCATCTCCGCGGCGTAATCGGGCGGCACCTGCACGGCTTCCTTGGAGGCGAGGATGTAGAACTCGCCGGGATCGAGGATCAGGCTGCCGTCGGGACGCGCCGAGATCGGCTCCCAGAAATCCTCCACCGCATAGCCGGAGCGGCGGTCGACGTCGACGACGCCGGTGTGGCGCTTGGCGCGATAGCCGACGAAGCCGTTGGCCTTCTCGCCGGAGAGGTCGACGGAGACGGCGACGCCGCCGGTGAGATCGRCATCGTCGAGATCGACGAGACGCTCGGTCGCATGCAGCGCCTCGAGCTCGTCGATGTTGAGGATGGCATCTCCGGTGCGGAAGCGCACCTGGCTCAGGCGCGAGCCCTCGCTGACCAGCACCGGAAACGTCTTCGGGCTGATCTCGGCGTAGAGCGGGCCGTGATAGCCGGCGCCGATCATGTCGAAGCGGCGGGTGCCGTCGGCGATGACACGGGTGAAGACATCGAGCCGGCCGGTCGAGCTTTTCGGGTTCGCGGCGGCGACGATCTCCGGCGGCAGCGCCAGGCTTTCCAAGAGCGGCACGATGTAGACGCAGTTGGTCTCCAGCACCGCGCCATCGGCGAGGCTGAACTCGTGCAGCTTTAACTCGTCGATGCGCTCGGCGACGGTCGCGCCGGGACCCGGCAGGAAGCTGGCGCGAACGCGATAGGCGATGTCGCCGAGGCGAAGGTCGAGGCTCGCCGGCTGGATCTGGCTTTCGACGAAGTCATAAGCGGGCAGGATGAGGCCCGCCTTCGCCATCGCCGCGATCATGCGGTCGGGCAGGATACCATTGGCGTCGGCGGCAACCGTGAAGCTCAACCGGGGGTCCTCGTCAGGGGTCAAATGCATCCGGACATGATAGCAGCCTTTTACGGCTATCCGATGGACGCCTTGACGGAAAGGCCATTGCGGAATATGAGCATCACTTATCCCGTGGTGATTTGAGCCGGCCGGCTTGCAGCCACGTTAAATAAGTCGCTAAACAGGCCGGGGACCTCTGTGATCCCGGCCCGTGGAAGTTATCCAGGCCGGTTTTTTTGTGACCATTTTCGATGGTCACGCAGAGGAGGTCCTATGTCGAAGTCCCCGGCGTCCACCACGCAATACCGTCCCGAAACCCGCCTGGTCCATTCCGGCACCCTGCGCTCGCAATATGGCGAGACGTCGGAGGCGCTGTTCCTGACCCAGGGCTACGTCTACAACAGCGCCGAGGAGTGCGAGGCGCGGTTCAAGGGCGAGGACCCCGGCTTCATCTATTCGCGCTATTCCAACCCGACCATCTCGATGTTCGAGCGCCGCATGATCGAGCTCGAAGGCGCCGAAGCCGCCCGCTCGGCGGCGACCGGCATGGCCGCGGTGACGACCGCGATCCTGGCGCCGCTGAAGGCCGGCGATCACGTGGTGGCCTCGCGCGCGCTGTTCGGCTCCTGTCTCTACGTCATTCAGGATCTGTTGCCGCGCTACGGCATCGAGACGACGCTGGTCGACGGTCTCGATCTCGACCAGTGGCAGCGCGCCTTGAGGCCGAACACCAAGACGTTCTTCCTGGAGAGCCCGACCAACCCGACGCTCGACGTGCTCGACATACCAGGGATCGCCGAGATCGCGCACAGCGGCGGCGCGCGGCTCGTCGTCGACAACGTGTTCGCGACGCCGATCTGGCAGAGCCCGCTCGCGCTCGGCGCCGACGTCGTGGTCTATTCCGCGACCAAGCACATCGACGGCCAGGGCCGTTGTCTCGGCGGCATCATCCTGTCGTCTGAAGCGTTCATCGCCGAGCACATCCACAATTTCATGCGCCAGACCGGCCCGTCGATCTCGCCGTTCAACGCGTGGGTCCTGCTCAAGGGCCTGGAAACGCTCGGTGTACGCGTGCGCGCGCAGACCGAGACGGCGGGACGCATCGCCGACGTGCTGGCGAGCCATCCGAAGATTTCGCGGCTGGTCTATCCCGGCCGCGCCGATCATCCGCAGGCAGCTCTCGTGAAGAAGCAGATGCGCGGCGGCTCGACCCTGGTCGGCTTCGAGGTCAAGGGCGGCAAGCAGGGTGCGTTCCGCGTGCTCAACGAGCTCAAGCTTGCAAAAATCTCGAACAATCTCGGCGATGCCAAGAGCCTCGTCACGCATCCGGCGACCACGACGCATCAGCGCCTCAAGCCGGAAGACCGCGCCGCGCTCGGCATCAGCGAGGGCTTCATCCGCTTCTCGGCGGGGCTCGAGCATGTGGATGATCTGATCGAGGATCTGACCGCGGCGCTGGAGAAGGCGTGAGGGCTCCACGAGCTCGGAATCGTAGGGTGGGCAAAGCGACTTGTCCGCCGTAGCTCGAAGAGCGAAGGCGGAAGCGTGCCCACCATTCACAATCATATCGCCGATAGATGGTGGGCACGGCGCGCGAAGGGCGCGCCTTTGCCCACCCTACGGCACCGAGCTACATCGGCCGGTACGTTCGCACGTCCGCGGGCACGTTGACGCCGAGCTTGATCTGGCCGACGGAGCGGATGATGTCGTCGCCGAGGATCTGCGCGAAGCAGGCATAGCCCCAATCGTTCATATGCAGGCCGTCGGCGATCACGAAACTCTCGACCGGGATCGATTGATTCTCGTGCCAGTCGCGCATCACCTCGAAGCGGGGGAAGATGCCGACGTGACGGAGTTCGGCGACCTTGCCGAGCAGGTGCACCATCTTGCCGGCGCTCTCCTTGCGCTGGTTGACGGCCGGCGAATATTGCGGATCGACCAGCACGATGTCGGCGCCGCCAGCGGCCTGGATGCGGGAGATGCCGTCCTCGACCATCTTGGCGGTGTCACCGGGATCGAGATTGCGCAGCACGGCGTTGGTGCCGACCTGCCAGATCACGAGATCCGGATGCACGTCGATCACCTCCTTCTGGAGGCGCTTCATCATCTCGGGCGCGTCCTCGCCGCCGACGCCGGCGTTGATGACGGTGATGTCGGCGGTCGGATATTGCCGGCGGAGCTGCGCGGCGAGACGGTTCGGATAGTTGAAATCGGGCGAGCTTGCGCCATAGCCTGCCGTCGACGACGAGCCGAACGCAACGATCACGACGGGTTTGCCGGCGACGAGCTTGCCCGCAACATGCGGCAGCGAGCCCATCGCCTTCGAGCCACCCTTCGGCGTGAGGCAGGGCACGCGGCTGAAAATGTCCCCGGCGGATTTCGCGACCTGCTTCACCTTGTCGATGGCGCGGGCGGTCACGCCGCGCTGCTCGTGGGACGTCGCGGCGACGGTGGTCTGGGAGGGCGAAGCGGAAGCCGGACTAGCGGCCTGCTGCGGCGCGGGCGTTGCCTGCGTGGCCTGCGCCTGCACTGGTGCCAGCGACATCGGCGTCAGGAGCAGCAGAGCCGCCGCGGGCGCAGCCAGCCATGCTGTCAACCAAAAAGGGCGGAGAGAACTCATTAACGCTAGACCTCAATTTTGCTGCTGGGCCGGCCCCAGATGGGCTGCGTCGATCACAAACTGTGCCAACGCCCGGCCAAGGCAGTCATGGACCTGTTTCGCCAGCTCTGGCCCACGGGACGGGCTGAACAGGTCGAACTGACCCTGATCATTCCACTGCCGCATGATCGCGAAACGGTCGAACAGCGGGATGTCATGCTCCTGCGCCACCACCCGCATATTGTCGAGATAGGGCGGCACCGAGATCATGGTTTCGGTACGCGGGCTGTACTGCAAGTTCATCAACACGACGTCAGCCCCTGCTTTTTGCAGCGCGGAAACCCCTTCGGTCACCGCCCCGCGAAAATCATCGGGATCAATCGCTCGGATAGCATCCACAGTCCCGGTCTGCCAGATGACCAAAGTAGGCCTTTTTGCTTCCATCAGCTTAACGAAGGTGGCGGCCGCCTCCTCGGCCGTCTTCTTGCTCTGTATTTCTACGGAGACGTGCACGGTCTCCGACGGCAGCAGCCTGTCCTGCAGGATGGCCTGCATGCGCGCCGGATAGGAGCTGTCCTCCGAGGCCGGAATCGTGGTCGAACGGCTGCCGATGACCAGGATTTCGAGCGGTTTGCCGGCCTTGATGGCATCGGCGACCCTCGGAAGCTGGCTTTCAGTGGAGAGCAGATAGGATGGCAATTCGCAGGCCGGGGGCGCGGCCGGAGCAGGCGACACAGCGTCGCCCGCGCGCGCCAGGGGCGCGGCGAGGCTACCGCACAGCAGGACCAGGCTCAGGAGAACCTTCGCCTTCATCAGCCCCCTCCCGCCAGATCGGCGTTGCCGACGGCGTTTTTGGTTTTCGCACCGCTCTTGTCAGCCACGCGCTTGTACCACGAAATCACCCATGCAACGCCCCACATGATCAGGATTCCGGAGAGACTAATCAGCGCATGCATGGCTGCGCCGCCGGAGACTTCGGCCAGGATGAAATGGCCGGCGAAGGCGAGGAAGACGCCGAGGCAGAAGATCTCCAGGGAATGCTGGCCGCAGAGGATCAGCGGCCGCAGCCAGGGCGATTTCAGGCCCGGCCATTCCCGGGGCAGGAAGCGAACGGTGAGCGCGGCGAACGCCAGGAAATGCGTGAAGCGCAGCACGTCGAGATCGGCCTTGTCGATCGGATACATCCACTGCTCGAGCCGCCTCGGCATGAAGTGGGAGAGCTGCGGCACATACCAGGTCAGCGTCACGTAGAACGCCGCGACCAGATAGGCGATCGATATCCACATCGTGACGCGGGACGCCAGGATGCGCGACATGCGTCGCGCACCTCCGAGCGCACACCATGCACCGAATACGAAAAGCAATTGCCAGGCGAAGGGATTGAACGCCCAGAAGCCGTTCGGATAGGCCGACAGATAGAGGTCGTATTCCCAGGTCACCGCGTAGAGCACGACCGAGAGGCCGAGCGTCACGTCGGGCCGCCATTTCATCAGCCACAAGATCAAGGGCAGCGCCAGCATCAGCACGATATAGAGCGGCAGCACGTCCATGTTGACCGGACGAAAGCGCAGCAGCAGCGCCTGCACGATCGTGACGTCGGGCTGCTTGAGGAAATCCATGATGCCCATCTCTTCGGTGTAGAGCGGGTTCTCGAACCTGGTCGCAACGTAGGAGATTTCGGCGAGGAAGATCGTGAACAGAAAGACGTGGGCGACATAGATCTGCCAGACGCGTCGCAGGATGCGCGCGGTGGCGACGACGAAGCCGCTTTCGAGCATTGCACGACCGTAGACGAACGCCGCGGTATAGCCGGAGATGAAGATGAAGATCTCGGTGGCGTCGCTGAAGCCGTAATTGCGGATCGTGAACCAGGTCAAAAGGCTCGGCGGCAGATGGTCGACGAAGATCAGCCACAGCGCGAGCCCGCGGAACAGGTCGAGCCGGAGCTCGCGCTCGCCGATGGCGGGCAGCGTGACGGCCGGCGCGGCGGAGCGCGGCTTCGCCTCCGCAGGTCTGGCCTCCGCAGGCTTGCCGGTTCCCGCGATCGTCGATCCCGTCAGTTGGTCGGCAATGGTCATCGGGGGTTCGAAACCCTTCCGCAAATCGCGACGTGTCATGGAGTGTACAGGTCCGGCCGTCGTCTCGCAAAGCGGCCGGATCACATTGGGTCTACTTCCTCGGCAATTCTGGCGGCACGATGTCACCAAAACCGCCTGCGGGCGTTGGTTCCCGGCCGGGTTTTCGTTATGATGGCAGCCATGTATCGCGCCGTGACCCGCCAGATCGAAGTGACCGTCGAGCCGAACTTTGTTCCGGAGCAGTCGTCGGCTGACCGCTCCCGCTATTTCTGGTCCTACACCATCGTCATCACCAATTCCGGCGACGAAACCGTGCAGCTGAAGACGCGGCACTGGATCATCACCGACGCCACCGGCCGCCAGCAGGAGGTCAGGGGCGAGGGCGTCGTCGGCGAGCAGCCGACCCTGGCTCCCGGCGAGCGCTTCGAATACACCTCCGGCGTGCCGCTCGCGACCGCCTCGGGCTTCATGACCGGCCGCTACCAGATGGTCAGCGAAAGCGGCGAACGCTTCGAGATCGACGTACCGACATTCTCGCTGGACAGCCCGGACAACAAGCGGGTGTTGAATTAGCGCGGTGCCGTAGGGTGGGCAAAGGCGCAAAGCGCCGTGCCCACCATTCCAAACGTGGCGCATAAGATGGTGGGCACGCTGCGCTTTGCCCACCCTCCGACTGGATTGCTTCGCTGCGCGCAACGACGGAGGATGCGATGCCTACGCGTCTTCCACGCCCGCCTCGTGCGGCGTGAACTGGTACACCGACGAGCAGAACTCGCAGGTCACGACGACCTTGTCGTCCTTGACCATGGCGGCGCGGTCGTCGGGCGAGAAGCTCTTCAGCATCGCACCAACCGCGTCCCGCGAGCAGGAGCATTGCGCCTTCAGCGCCAGCGGATTGAACACGCGCACGCCGCGCTCGTGGAACAGACGGAACAGCAGCCGCTCGCCGGAGAGTTCGGGGTCGATCAGCTCGACGTCCTCGACGGTCTCGACCAGCGAACGCGCCTCGACCCAGGCGTCGTCTTCGGCGACAGCATGCACCTCCGCGCCTTCGGGCGCATCGCCGGGATGCAAATCGGCCTGACGCGCGCGCTCGGGCGCCTTCGGCAGGAACTGCATCAGCATGCCGCCGGCGCGCCAGCGATGCTTGCCGCCGTCGTTCGAGCGCCACTCCTCACCGACCGCGAGACGCACGCGCGTCGGGATCTGCTCGGAGCGCATGAAATATTCGTGGGCGGCATCTTCCAGGCTGCCGCCGTCGAGCGCGACCAGACCCTGGTAGCGGCTCATGTCGGGACCCTGGTCGATGGTCATGGCGAGATGACCGTTACCGAGGAGCGTGCCGGAATCTTTTGTCTCGCCGAGGCGCTCGGCATCGTAGCGCGCATAGGCGCGCAGGCGATCCGGCGCCATGTAGTCGACGACCAGGAACGACACCGGACCGTCGGTCTGGGCCTGGAGGATGAAGCGGCCCTCGAACTTCAGCGCCGAGCCGAGCAGCGTCGTCAGCACGATGGCCTCGCCGAGCAGCTTGCCCACGGCAGCGGGATAATCGTGCTTCGTCAGGATCTCGTCGAGCGCGGGACCGAGCCGCACCAGGCGGCCGCGCACGTCGAGTGCGTCGACCTCGTAAGGCAGCACGGCGTCATCGATGGGAACCGCTGATGGTGCGCGAACCGGGCCTTCAGGCCCGGTATTCATGTCAGGGGATTGGGAAACCATGGCGCTTTATCTGGGGTCGATGGAGGAAAATGGAAGAGGGCTCAAGGGTGGTGTGTTCCGGATGCACTTATGATCGCACAGGATCCTGCAAATTCGATGTCGTCCCGGCGCGCGCAAAGCGCTGATACGGGACCCATAGCCACAGGATTACGCGATAGCCCGCGTAGCCCGGATGGAGCGTAGCGCAATCCGGGACCACTCCAACTGCGGACACAAACCCGGATTTCGCTGCGCTCCATCCGGGCTACAAGTGAGATTACTTCACCGCGTCAAAGCACCAGGCCAGAATGCCCTTCTGCGCATGCAGGCGGTTTTCGGCCTCGTCGAACACGACCGATTGCGGGCCGTCGATCACTTCGTCCGTGACCTCCTCGCCGCGATGGGCGGGCAGGCAATGCATGAACAGCGCATCGGGCTTGGCCAGCGACATCAGCTTCGAATTGACCTGATAGGGCTTGAGCACGTTGTGACGGTGCTCACCTTCCTTGTCGCCCATCGACACCCAGGTGTCGGTGACGACGCAGTCTGCGCCCTTCACGGCGGCCTCGGGATCGGTGCCGAGCACGATCGGCGCGCCGGTGGCCTTGATGAAGTCGCGCATCACCTTTTTCGGCGCAAGCTCCGGCGGCGTCGCGACATTGAGCTTGAACTTGAAACGCTCGGCGGCATGCGCCCAGGACGCCAGCACGTTGTTGTCGTCGCCGGTCCAGGCCACCGTCCTACCCTCGATCGGGCCGCGATGCTCTTCGTAGGTCATGAGGTCGGCCATCACTTGGCAAGGGTGCGAGCGCCGTGTCAGGCCGTTGATGACGGGCACCGTCGCATATTCCGCCAGCTCCAGCAGGGCCTCGTGATTGAGGATGCGGATCATGATGGCGTCGACATAGCGCGACAGCACGCGCGCCGTGTCGGCGATGGTCTCGCCGCGGCCGAGCTGCATCTCGGCGCCGGTCAGCATGATGGGCTCGCCGCCGAGCTGGCGCATGGCGACGTCGAACGAGACGCGGGTGCGGGTGGAGGGTCGCTCGAAGATCATCGCCAGCGTCTTGCCTTCCAGCGGTTTCACCGGCTGGTGCGCTTTCTGCTTCGCCTTCATGGCGGAGGAGGCCGCGAGCATGCTCTTGAGCTCCGACAACGGGAGCTCGTTGATATCCAGAAAGTGCTTCGGGGACTTGCTCATCAGCTTGCCGCCCGATTGGTCTGACTGGACGAGATCGCGGCGCAGGCGCGTTCGAGCCGCCCGACRCTGTCCTCGATTTCGGCTTCGGTGACGATCAAGGGCGGCAGGAAGCGCACGACATTGTCGCCGGCACCGACCGTGAGCAATTTTTCGTTGCGCAATGCCGCGCCGAGATCGCCGGACGGTACCACGGCCTTGATGCCGATCAGAAGGCCTTCGCCGCGCACTTCGCTGACGATGTCAGGATAACGATCGATCACGGAAGCGAGCTTCTGCTTGAGCAGCAGCGACATCTTCTGCACGTGATCGAAGAAGCCGGGCTTGAGCATGACGTCGAGCACGGCGTTGGCAGCCGAGATCGCGAGCGGATTACCGCCGAAGGTCGAGCCGTGCGAGCCGGGCCCCATGCCGGCAGCCGCGTCCGCGGTCGCCAGCACCGCGCCGATCGGGAAGCCGCCACCGAGCGCCTTGGCCAGCGACATCACGTCAGGCGTGACGCCGGTGCGGCGATGCGCGAACAGATCGCCGGTGCGGCCCATGCCAGTCTGCACCTCGTCGAACGCGAGCAGCAGGCCCTTCTCATCGCAGAGCTGGCGCAACGCCCTCAGGAAGGCGGGCGTTGCCGAACGCACGCCGCCCTCGCCCTGGATCGGTTCGATCAGGATGCCGGCGGTCTGCGGACCGATCGCCTTCTTGACGGCTTCGATATCGCCATGCGGGACCTGGTCGAAGCCGTCCATCGGCGGGCCAAACCCTTCGAGATATTTTGCCGAACCGGTCGCGGCGAGCGTTGCCAGCGTGCGGCCGTGGAAGGCGCCTTCGAAGGTGATGATGCGGTAACGTTCCGGATGACCCTTGGAGAAGTGATGATGGCGGACCAGCTTGATCACACCTTCCAGCGCTTCGGCGCCGGAATTGCAGAAGAACACGAAGTCCGCGAAGCTTTCGTTGCACAGACGCGCGGCGAGCTTCTCGCCGTCCGGGCTCTGGAACAGGTTCGACATGTGCCAGAGTTTGGTGGCCTGCTCCTGCAACGCCTTGACCAACGCAGGATGAGCATGGCCGAGCGCATTCACCGCCACGCCCGAGGTGAAATCGAGATAGCGATCGCCATTGGTCGCAATCAGCCAGCAGCCTTCACCGCGCTCGAAACCGAGGTCGGACCTGGCGAAAACGGGGAGCAAATGCGGCGCTGCGCTGTTAGTCATGACGATCACTTGAATGTTGCGGACGGTGTGAGCGTGCATTGCGCAACGCACCATTGACCGGCCCGGAAAACGAAACGTGCCGCCTTTTAAGGGCGGCACGTGTGACTATCTTATGCTTGGTGAAACCGGTGTCAATGCCGCCCGGAAAGCCTCGCGAAACGCAGAATCCGTAGTCTTGCGGTGGCGATTTTGCGTATTTCCGCCACGGAACATGTGGAAGCGAGTCGGCGGACTCTTGCGCGTGAGTCACGCCATATTGTAGCGTTTGGCTTGTCAGATACGACATCTCGTGCAGCAGTTCTGATCCTCTAAGTCCTCATGTACCGGCGTAAGCGTTCGGGCGCATCTGGTGCGCCCGGCGAGCCTTAAGGGATTCTGGCGGCACGGGTTTTTCGAAGCTTAGGCATTCGCCGTGCGGCCGCCAGGATGGCAAGCGCCGGCGAAGGAAAGGGTGCAATGACCGTTTTGACCTGGTCGGATGATCGCGTCGAGCAGCTGAAAAAGCTCTGGGAGGCCGGACTTTCGGCCAGCCAGATCGCCGCTGAACTCGGCAATGTGACCCGCAATGCCGTAATCGGCAAAGTGCACCGGCTCGGCCTGTCGGGCCGCGCCAAGAGCCCTTCATCGGCAGCGCCGCGGCCGCGCAAGGCGCGCCCCGCCCAGCACATGATGCGGGTGACCCGCCCGATCGCACGCGGCAACACCGCGCTGGCGCAGGCCTTCGAAGTCGAGGTCGAGGCCGAACCGGTCACCTACGACAACGTCGTGCCGATGAGCCAGCGGCTGTCGCTGCTGGAGCTGAACGAGGCGACCTGCCACTGGCCGGTCGGCGATCCCTCGAGCCCGGATTTCTTCTTCTGCGGCGGCAAGGCGCTCTCCGGCCTGCCCTACTGCGCCCAGCACTCGCGCGTGGCGTATCAGCCCGCGGCCGATCGCCGGCGCGCGCCGGTGAAGCCGGGTCCGCGCTGAGGTCGTTCTGAGCTCGGAAAGGAGCCGTCACACGATGGCGGCTCAACAAATCCGATGTCGTCCCGGACAAGCGCGCCTCAAGCGCGCGCAGATCCGGGACCCTTAACCACCGCAAGATGTGGCTACGGGGACTCGGAGTTACCTTTTCACACAATAACCACTCGCTGTGGGTGTCCCGGACCTGCGCTTACGCTTGTCCGGGACGACACCGAGGGTGCGGCCGCAGCTCACCAAGCTTACGCCTGCTCCGCCTTCGCAAAGCGATCGTCCAGTGCGTAGCCCGCACCGCGGACGGTGCGGATCGGGTCCTGCTCGCGGCCGAGATTGAGCAGCTTGCGCAGGCGGCCGATATGGACGTCGACAGTGCGCTCGTCGATGTAGATGTCACGGCCCCAGACACTGTCGAGCAGCTGCTCGCGCGAGAATACGCGGCCGGGATGCTCCAGGAAGAACTCCAGCAGGCGATATTCGGTCGGGCCGAGATCGATCGGCCGGCCCGAACGCGCCACGCGACGCTTGTCGCGGTCAAGCTCGATGTCGCCATAGGCGAGCACCGTGGCGAGCCGCTCGGGGCTGGCGCGCCTGAGCAGGCCCTTCACGCGTGCCAGCAGCTCCGGCACCGAGAACGGCTTGACGATGTAGTCGTCGGCGCCGGTCGCAAGGCCCCGCACCCGCTCGCTCTCCTCGCCGCGCGCGGTGAGCATGATGATCGGGAGCTGCTTGGTCTCGGGCCGGGTGCGCAGCCGCCGGCACAGCTCGATGCCGGAGAGGCCCGGCAACATCCAGTCGAGCACGATCAAATCGGGGATGTGCTCCTTGAGGCGGGTGTCGGCGTCGTCGCCGCGCATCACCGTCTCGACGTCATAGCCGTCGCCTTCGAGGTTGTAGCGGAGAAGCTCGGTGAGAGCTTCCTCGTCCTCAACCACCATAATGCGTGCGCCCATGGTGTTCGTCGCTCCTTAAGTGTTCGGGACCGTCGTGGCGAAGGTCGTCATGTCGCCCTTCGGCCGCTTGTCGGTGATCGCCTGGCCCTCGATCATGTAGAACACGGTCTCGGCGATGTTGGTGGCGTGGTCACCGATGCGCTCGATGTTCTTGGCGCAGAACATCAGATGGATGCAGAACGAGATGTTGCGCGGATCCTCCATCATGTAGGTGAGGAGCTCGCGGAACAGCGAGGTGCAGATGGCGTCGACTTCCTCGTCGCCCTTCCACACCGCCATCGCCGCCGGCAGATCGTGCGCGGCATAGGCGTCCAGCACCGACTTGACCTGTTGCTGCACGAGGTCGGTCATGTGCTCCAGACCGCGGAACAGCTTGAGCGGATGGAAATCCGTCTCCAGCGCCGCGACGCGCTTGCCCATGTTCTTGGCGAGGTCGCCGATCCGCTCGAGATCGGTCGCGACGCGCATGGCGCCGACGATCTCGCGCAGATCCACCGCCATCGGCTGGCGGCGCGCGATGGTGAGAACGGCGCGCTCCTCGATCTTCTTCTGGAGCGCGTCGAGCTCGGCGTCGATGGTCACGACGCGCTGGCCGAGCGCGACGTCGCGGCGGATCAGCGCGTCGACGGAATCGACGATCATGCGCTCGGCGATGCCGCCCATCTCGGCGACCAGGCGCGTGAGCTCCTGGAGGTCGGTGTCGAAGGCCTTTGCGGTATGTTCAGAACCCATGTTCCGTCTCCTCAGCCGAACCGGCCGGTGATGTAATCCTGCGTGCGCCGGTCGGTCGGCGACGTGAAGATCTTGCTGGTGTCGTCGAACTCGATCAGCTCGCCGAGATACATGAAGGCGGTCTTGTCGGAGACGCGCGCCGCCTGCTGCATGTTGTGGGTGACGATCGCGATCGTGTAGTTCTCGGACAGCTCCTGGATCAGCTCCTCGACCTTGGCGGTCGAGATCGGGTCGAGCGCCGAGCAGGGCTCGTCGAACAAGATCACCTCGGGCCGCACCGCGACCGTGCGGGCGATGCAGAGGCGCTGCTGCTGGCCGCCGGAGAGCGACAGGCCGGAGGCGTTGAGCTTGTCCTTGACCTCGTTCCACAGCGCGCCGCCGCGCAGCGCCTTCTCGACGCGGTCGTCCATCTCGGACTTCGAGATCTTCTCGTAAAGGCGGATGCCGAAGGCGATGTTCTCGTAGATCGTCATCGGGAACGGCGTCGGCTTCTGGAACACCATGCCGACGCGGGCGCGCAGCAGATTGAGGTCCAGCTTGGGGTCGAGGACGTTGGTCTGGTCGAGCATGAGCTGACCGGTGACGCGCTGGCCCGGATAGAGGTCGTACATCCGATTGAAGATGCGCAGCAGGGTCGACTTGCCGCAGCCCGACGGGCCGATGAACGCCGTGACGCGGTTGGTGCCGAGCGCCAGATTGATGTTCTTCAGCGCGTGGTGCTCGCCGTAGTAGAAATTGAGGTTGCGCACCGTCACCTTGGCCGGAGCTTCGGGCAGCACCGGCGCCTGGGGCAAACCACCGGCCGCGCTCATCGATACGGAAAGATCACTCATTTTGCGGTCCTCTCGGCGCTCAGAATGCGCGCGCCAATATTCAGGGCAAGAACGGTCAGGGTGATGAGCAGCGCGCCGCTCCAGGCGAGCTGCTTCCAGTAGGCGTAGGGGCTCTGCACGAAATTGTTGATGGTGACCGGCAGGTTCGCCATCGTCTTGTTCAGACCCAGGCTGAAGAACTGGTTCGACAGCGCGGTGAAGAGCAGCGGCGCGGTCTCGCCGGCGACGCGGGCGGTGGCCAGCATCACGCCGGTGATGAGGCCCGAGCGCGCCGCGCGATAGGCGATGCGCTTGATCACCAGCGAGCGCGGCACGCCGAGCGCCGAGGCCGCCTCACGCAGTGCGTTCGGCACCAGCAGCAGCATGTCCTCGGTCGTGCGCAGCACCACCGGGATGACGATCACCGCAAGCGCGAGGCAGCCGGCAATCGCCGAGAAGCCGCGCATCGGCACCACCACCGCACCATAGATGAACAGGCCGATGATGATCGAGGGCGCCGACAGCAGGATGTCGTTGATGAAGCGGATCACCGAGGTCAGGCGGTCGTTGCGGCCGTACTCGGCGAGATAGGTGCCGGCGAACAGACCGAGCGGCGCGCCGATGCCGACGCCGAGCACGGTCATGATGATCGAACCCACGATGGCGTTGCGCAGGCCGCCCTCGGTCGAGCCCGGAGGCGGCGTGTCCGCAACGAAGAGCTCCAGGTTCAGGCCGGCAATGCCGTTGTAGAGCAGCGTCATCAGGATCAGCGCGAGCCATGTGACGCCGAAGGCAGCGGCAGCCAGGCAGAGCACACGGATGACGATGTCCATGCGGCGGCGGCGTGCGTAGATCGGGTTCATGTTACTTCCCCGCCTTCTTTTCAAGACGCATCAGCATCAACCGTGCAGCCGCGAGCACGAAGAATGTCAGCACGAACAGCAGCAGGCCGAGCAGGATCAGGCCCGACTGGTGCAGGCCGTCGCTCTCGGCGAACTCCGATGCGATCGCCGCCGAGATCGTGGTGCCCGGGGCGAAGATCGACGACGAGATGCGGAACGAGTTGCCGATGATGAAGGTCACCGCCATGGTCTCGCCGAGCGCGCGGCCGAGCGCCAGCATGACACCGCCGATGACGCCTACGCGGGTGTAGGGGATCACCACGCTGCGCACGACTTCCCAGGTGGTGCAGCCGACGCCGTAGGCGGCTTCCTTGAGCACCGGCGGCACCGTCTTGAACACGTCGACCGAGATCGAGGTGATGAAGGGCAGCACCATGATGGCGAGGATCAGCGCCGCGTTGAACAGGCTGAGATAGGACGGCGGGCCTGCGAAGATCGCGCCCAGCACGGGGACGCCGTCGAAGATCTTGATCATGAAGGGCTGGAACGTGTTGGCCAGGAACGGGCCGAGCACGAAGAAGCCCCACATGCCGTAGATGATCGAGGGAATGCCGGCGAGCAGCTCGATCGCCATGCCGATCGGGCGGCGCGCCCATTGCGGGCAGAGCTCGGTCAGAAAGATCGCAATGCCGAGACCGACCGGAATGGCGATCGCCATCGCGATGAAGGAGGTGATGAGCGTGCCGTAGATCGGGCCGAGCGCGCCGAGCACGGGCGGATCTGCCGACGGCGCCCAGCGCTGCGTCCACAGGAAGGCGAAGCCGTATTCCTTCATCGCCGGGAACGCGCCGACGATCAGCGAGATGATGATGCCACCGAGGATGAGGAGCACCGAGATCGCGGACAGCCGCGTGATCCAGTAGAAGGTGAGGTCGCCGAGCTTGAAGGCGCCCAAGGCCTTGGCGCGGTCATACGGTCCGGCGTCGTCGATTACATCGCTCTGAACGGCCATCTCTGCCACGCCGATCCCCTGTGCCCGTTTGATATACGCTTGTTGTCGGTCTTGTTGTTGGTCTTGCGCTCCGGATGCGGCGCGAGGCCGATCCGGAGCGGAGGTCTTGTGAGATCCCGGCGCCCAGTCCGGGACACAGAGCGCTTAGCTCTTGATCTCGGCAGCCCAGGTCTTCTCGATCAGCTGGACGACCGGGTCCGGCATCGGGATGTAGTCGAGCTCTTCAGCCGCCTTGCCGCCGCTCTTGAAGGCCCAGCGGAAGAACTTGATGGCTTCCTGCGAGGCTGCCTTGTCGGTGGCATCCTTGTGCATGAGGATGAAGGTCGCCGCCGTGATCGGCCAGGACTTGTCGCCGGGCTGGTCGGTCAGGATGACGTAGTAGCCGGGAGCCTTGGCCCAGTCGGCGTTGGAAGCCGCGGCCTGGAAGGCTTCGACCGTCGGCTGCACCGGCTTGCCGGCCTTGTTGACGAGACCGGTGTAGGTCAGCTTGTTCTGCTTGGCATAGGCGTACTCGACGTAGCCGATCGAGTTCTTGGTCTGGCTGATGTTGCCCGACACGCCTTCGTTGCCCTTGGCGCCGACGCCGACCGGCCACTCGACCGCCGTGCCCTCGCCGACCTTGCTCTTCCAGTCCGCGCTGGCCTTGGCGAGATAGTTGGTGAAGTTGAAGGTGGTGCCCGAACCATCCGAGCGGCGGACCACGGTGATCGCGTCCGACGGCAGCTTCACGTTCGGATTGAGCTTCTTGATCGCGGCGTCGTCCCACTTGGTGATCTTGCCGAGATAGATGCTGGCCAGGGTCTCGCCGTCGAACACCAGCTCGCCGGGCTTCAAGCCCTCGATGTTCACGACCGGAACGATGGCGCCCATCACCATCGGCCACTGGACGAGGCCGTCCTTTTCGAGCTGCTCGGCCTTGAGCGGCGCGTCGCTGGCGCCGAAGGTCACGGTCTTGGCCTGGATCTGCTTGATGCCGCCGCCGGAGCCGATCGACTGGTAGTTCAGACCGTTGCCGGTCTCCTTCTTGTAGGCGTCAGCCCACTTGGAATAGATCGGGAACGGGAACGTCGCACCGGCACCCGTGATATCGGCGGCAAACGCCGCCGTCGCCGATGCGGCGACCAAGCCGGCAGCGACGATAGTTTTGATGAAATTCATGGTGGTCTCCATACAGGGGAGCGAAGCGCCATCCGCGCCCGATCGCGCTCCCCGTGCCGCCCCTTTAGGAGCGGTCGGCTGTGCTTTTACGAAGGTTTCGTGACAGCTGGATGACACGGCCAAGCGATTGAAATCGCTTGAATATCAGGTTGGAGCCGCGGTCTTCGCCTGGGGAAAACAGGCCGTGAAAACGGCGCCCTGCTTGGGCACGCTCTCGATCAAAAGCCGGCCGCGATGGCGGTTAAGAATATGTTTCACCAGCGATAATCCGAGCCCCGTCCCGCCCTGCGAGCGGCTGTCACCGACGTCGACCCGGTAGAACCGCTCGGTCAGTCGCGGCAGGTGCTCGGGCGCGATGCCGGGTCCGAAATCACGGACCATGACCCGGATTTCCTGAGTTCCATCAGTGGCTGCCGCGGCGGCCAGCGACACGATGACACGTCCGCCCGACGCCCCGTATTTGAGCGCGTTCTCGATCAGGTTCTCGAACAGGCGAAGCAATTCCTCGCGGTCGCCCGCAATCATCACCGGAGTCTCAGGCAGATGGGTTTCGACCTCGACCTGGCGCTCCCGCGCCAGCGGCTCGAGCCCGTCGGCAACCTGGAAGATGATCGGCAGCAGGTCGACCAGGGTGTCGGGCCGCACATGGGCCGACAGCTCGACCCGCGACAGCGAGAGCAGATCGTCGATCAGGCGCGCCATCCGGGTCGCCTGGTTGTGCATGATGCCGAGGAACCGCTCGCGTGCCTTGGGATCGTCCTTGGCCTGGCCCTGAAGCGTGTCGATGAAACCCGACAGCGCGGCGAGCGGCGTGCGCAGCTCGTGGCTGGCATTGGCGACGAAGTCTGCGCGCATCTCCTCGACCCGGCGCAGCGGCGTCTGGTCGTGGAAGGTCATCAGCATGCATTTGTCGGCGCCGCCGAAGGAGGTCGGCACCGGCACCGGCGTGATGGTCAGCTCCATCCAGCGGTCGACCGGGACATGGTCGAGATAGGTCGTGCGCCGCGGCTCGGTGGTCGCAATCGACTCCCGCAGCGCCGTGATGATCTCCGGCGAGCGCAGCGCGAACTGGGCGAGCTCGTTCTTGCGCAGCGCCGGCGCCAGCTGGGCGGCGGCGGCATTGAGATGGATGACACGCCCGGCGCGGTCGAGCAGCACCGCCGGATCCGGCATGCCGGCGACGACCGCGGCCACTGCCGCGCTCTCGACCGGGTTGACGCGGCGGGTGTCGTCGCGCGAAGCGGCATTGTCGTGCAGCCGCCAGGGGATCAGCGCCGCGGCCGCGATGCAGAGGAACACCGTCGCCGCCCGCATCACCGACAATTCGCCGAGCGAGACCACCACCGACAGCGCCAGCGCTGCGGCGATCAGGATGACGGTCGAGTGCCGCAGCCGGTCAGACCAGGGCTGCGCGGAGGGAGAAGATGGTGCGTCGATCGCCATCGGGGCGGGCTTCTCCTAAAGGGGATGCGCCGGTCAGGCGCCGGTGTCGCTGCGCTCTCTCACATAGGCGGCTTCACGCGCCGGGCCGGGGTCGAGCTTGAGCGCCGCCTGCTGCAAGCGCTTCGATCGAGCGCCGATTATAACCTCGCGAAACGTCAGCAAGATTACAGATATGACGAAGGGGGAGAGATAATAGAGGACGCGGAACAGGAGCATGCCACCCAGCAGTTCCTCGCGATCCATCTGCCAGAGGCCGACCAGCATGGCGGCATCGAACACGCCGAGCCCTCCCGGCGAGTGGCTGGCGAAACCGAGCAAGGTCGCCGAGACGAAGATCACCGCCACGACGACGAAGCCGAGATTGGGCTCGTCCGGGACCAGCACGTACATCGCGAGCGCACAGAAGCCGAGATCGATGATGCCGATGGCGATCTGGAGCAGCGTCAGCGGGCCGCCCGGCAGCACCACGGTCCAGGGCCCGCGGCCGACCACCCGCGGCTGGGTCCAGACCCAGACCACATAGGCGATCAGCCCCACGATGATCATCATCGCCAGCATCCGGTTCAGCCAGGGCGGAAGCTGGTCGATCGCGGCAGCGGCTTCCGGATGGTAGGAGATGCCGAGGCCGAGCACCGCGGCATTGCCGAGCCAGAAGGTCAGGCCGGCGAGGAAGCAGATCTTTGCGACGTCGATCGCGTTCAGGCCATAGGCCGAATAGATGCGGTAGCGCACCGCACCGCCGGTGAAGACGCTGGCGCCGACATTGTGGCCGATCGAATAGCTGGTGAAGGCGGCGAGCGCATTGATCCGGTAGGGCACATGGGCGTGACCGATCGCGCGCACGGCGAACAGATCGTAGAAGGTCAGGGTGAAATAGCCCGCGGCCACGAACAGCGCCGCCATTGCGATCTGGCTCGGCTCGGTGCTCTTGATCGCTTCGAGGACCTCGTTGACGTCGATGCCCCGCAGCATGTGGTAGAGCACATAGCAAGCGATGCCGATGACCGCGACGCTGATCACAACTCCAAGCTTATGCAGGACTTGCTTCTGGCGCAGAAACGTCATCGCCCTGCGTATGGCTTCCAGCATCTAGACCTCGAACAACGCTTCAGCGGCCGGGGTGGCCGGCGGACGACGCACAGGCATTCAACGAACCCTTGCCGCCGGCTCCGGCATCGCGCATGCCCCATGCCCTTCCACTAGCGCGTTTTGGGGCGGAGTGGAATTCAGCAATTCGAACAAAAACTCGTGCCTTCAATATTTTAGGCAGGGTTGCGGGCTCCTGATGCACGGATTGGCGCTTTCGGCGGCAAGACTGACGCGAATCTCCATGGCAATCCTGCGCAGGCGCCATGAAGTTTTGATGATTTCGACCGCACAATGTTCCGTCACGACTTAAGCCGACGTCAATCTATGGGCCGCCCCCGCCTGGCGAAAGAGGGGGTGGCCGGCGCTGTTGTTCAGGGATTTCAGGTGGGCCGAAAGGCCGCGGCGACGGTAGCGGCCTCAGGAAGCGATCGGAATCCGCCCCGGATCAGTGCCACGCGGAAGTGACGGCGGCCACGATTTCGTCGGTACCGGGAAAGTGGCCCTTGCTGCGGCTGGCGACGATGCTGTCGCCGACCTTGACCTGGAAGATCCCACCCTTGGCGGGCACGAGAGCCGCCTCCAGCGCCAGATGCTGCCGCAGCGCAGCAGCGGCGTCCTTGGCGCGCTTCTCGTAGCCGCAGGGACGGCAATAGATGATGGTCACATCAGCCATCTCGCCCGCCTTCAGGCAGCGCGCTGCTGGCGCACGGCTTCGATGCCGGCGATCCAGCCGGCGACGGAGCGGCCGATCGCCTCGGGGTGATCCTCCTGGAGAAAGTGCAGCCCAGGTCCGAGGCGCACCAATGCGCAGTGATTCAGCGAGGCTGCGAACCGCTCGGCGAATTCGGGCGCGACGAGCGCGCCGGGCGTGCCCGAGAACAACAGCTTCGGATAGGACGATGCAGCGAGCGCAGCATGCGCGGATTGAAGCGTCTCGTAGACGTCGGCAGGTTCGCCCGCGATCGGCAGTTCGYGGGGAAAGGCGAGAACGGGCCGGCGGCTCTCCGGCGTCGGGAATGGCGCACGGTAAGGCGCCATCTCGTCGTCGCCGAGTTTGCGGACGATGCCACCGGGCAGCACGCGTTCGACGAACGCATTCGCCTCGAGGATCATCGCTTCGCCCTCGCCCGGCGTCCTGAATTTGCGGAACGCCGCCCTCGCCGCCTCGGCGTGGTCCTGCTCCTCCGCGACCTCGGTGTGGTGAAAGTCCTGCCAGGTCGGCATCGGGCGGATGAACTCCATGAAAGCAAGGCCGCGCACGAAATCCGGCCGGCGCGCGGCGAGATGGAACGCGAGCGCGGTGCCCCAGTCCTGCGCGACAAGATAGGCCGATTTGATGCCGCGCTGTTCGATGAATGCATCGAGATAGCGGACGTGGTCGACGAAGCGATAACCGATGTCGGGCTTGCCGGACTGGCCGAAGCCGACGAGATCGGGCGCGATGCAATGCGCGACCGGCGATACAAGCGGCAGGATGTTGCGCCAGATATGCGACGACGTCGGGTTGCCGTGCAGGAACAGGGCAGCGGGCGCATCGCGATCTCCCGCCTCGCAATAGGYCATCGTGCTTCCCAGCACAGACGCTTTGAGAATCTCGATTTCAGTTGGCTTGCTCATGTCAGCTCCCTGAAGACGGTTTGAAAGGCGATGGTCTTGAAACGTTCGAGGGCGTTGGGATTGCGGTCGACCTTCATGCGTAGGATCGCGCCCTGCCAGGACGCGAGCAGGAAATCGGCAAGCTCTTCGGGCTCGAAATCGGATGCGATCTCGCGGCACGTCTGGGCGTCCCTGATGCAGGCGGCGAACGGCGCGCGCCACTCGGCGAAGATTTCGGCGAGACGCGCGCGCAGCATTTCGCTGCTGGCTGATGCCTCCAGGCTGAGATCACCGATCAGGCAGCCGCGGCCATAGCCGTCAGCCTCCAGCCGGCCGGTGATGATGTCGAGATAGCGCCGCAGCCGCGCGCGCGGCGTCAGCGAGGTGTCGTCGAGCGCCTCCGCGACCAGCCCCCTCGTGGTGTCGAAGTAGCGGTCGAGCACCTCGGAGGCGAATATCTCTTTGGAGCGAAAATGGTTGGTGAAGGACCCCTGCGGCGCGCCTGCCGCAGCGGTGACGTCGCGCACGCTGGTGCCGTGATAGCCGGTCCTGAACATGACCTTCAGGCCGGCATCGAGGATGGCGTCTTTGAGTGAGGGCTTTGGCATGAAGAAGATAATACGTACGTACGTATTAATGTCAAGCGCATTCTGATYGCTCGGCAATTTGCTTCCCGATCAGGCCGTTATCGCAATGTTGGATCGAAAGGGATGTGCCTCGCTCGGCGCCACGATGGAGGTGCATTCCCTCCCCCCTTGCGGGGGAGGGCTAGGGAGAGGGGTGGCCGCAAGCGAGGTCGGAGTTTGTAGCTACCCCTCTCCCCGACCCTCCCCCGCAAGGGGGGAGGGAGCGAGAGAGCGATGGCCGCCTCACCCAAATCACCCGAACCAAACTTTCCGATGCGTCGCGGCGACGACTGTCGATCGCTCACCGAGCCCAAGGACTCAGGCCGCCGGCTGGCTCCGCGAGACCACCCTGTCGCGCAGCCAGGCGCCGATGGTGCAGCCGACGAGGTAGCAGGCGAACATGACCAGCCCGAGATCGAGCCAATAGCCGAAGCGGCCGGGCACCACATGCGCGAACGAGGCTGCGACCAAGGCGGCGGCAAGCACGGCGAGCCAGCGCGCGGTCACCTTCGAGGTGCCGTTGCCGCGCTGGACCACCGAGATCCAGCCCATGCAAAAGCCCAGCAGTAGCGAGCCGATCAGCCAGCCCAGATGGAACGAGACGAGATAGGGCATCATCACCTCACCAGAAATTCGATGCGGCGGTTCTGCGCCTTGCCTTCGTCGGTGTCATTGCCGGCGAGGGGCTGCGTGGCGCCATAGCCGACCGGGGTGAAGCGGGTGGCCGGCAGCCCGGCCTTGACCAGATAGTCGATCACGGCCTGCGCGCGCTTCTCCGAGAGAGCCTGATTGAAGGAGWCCTCACCGTCGGCATCGGTGTGCCCGGCCACCTCGATATTGGTGGTGGGGCAGCGCAGCGCCGTCTCGATCAGATGGTCGAGAATGCCGGCGGAATCCGGGTCGATGTCGGCGCGTTTCGTTGCGAAGCGGATCTTGCCCTTGTTCAGGAGCTCCGTGAACAATTGCTGGCAGACCGTGCCGTCGACCGGGCCCGCGGCAGGCTTCACCGTAATCTCCGGCTTGTACTGCCAGTTCTTCGGGAAGTCCTTGCCGAGGCCTGCGCGGATGTCGTTGGCGGCACCTTCATAGAGCGCGTCGCCCGACAGCTTCACCTCGCGATCGGACACCACGAGCGTACCGGTCGACAGCCGCGACAGCCCGCCGAGCGCTGCGACCACGGCAGTATTGAAGGAGCCGGGTGCGCCGACGCTGGCCTTGAGATTGTCGACGACCTTTTCGGTGAAGAACTTTCGCGAGGCACTCGTTGCAATGGCCGCGTGCACGTTGTTGTCAGGCACGTAGCCCGTCAGCGTCACGGTCGCGGCGACCGGGTCCTTGTAGGCCTGGAAGATGTAGGGCGGCGCCTTGACGTCGTTGGCGGCGACCGAAAAGCCCTCCGGCAGGTTCTTGAGCGCGGCCGCGATCGCCTCACGGCCGCCGAGGTCGCGCGCCATGCCCGACAGATTGACCTTGGTGTCGGTGATCGTGATCTTGCCGTCCTTGAGCTTGCCGATCTGGTCGAGCAGCAGCATCGCGGCCGCCTCGAACCGCGGCGGCGCGCCGCGCGCGAGACCCATCTGATCGGCGACCTCGGTCCCGTTGACCTCCTTGCGCGCGGCCTCGGTCAGGCGCGCCTTCATCGACGGCAGGGGCGCGGAGCCGGACAGCGTCACCCGCACCACGTCACGCTCGGCATTCCAGACGAAGGGCGTTGCTTCGGGAACAAGGCGGGTCCGGTCGTCGACCAGGCGCACGCCCGGGACGAGCTCGACCGCCATCACGGCATCGCGGCGCCCCTCCTCGGAAAAGGCGTCCGCGGCCAGGCTGACGTCCCGGCCGTCGACCGCGATCCGGGTCTTGTCCAGAACGGTCTCCTTGAGCGCCGCCGAACTGCGGGCGGACAGGTCCGCCTCGACCGGCAAGGTATTATTCCAGGCCGCAAATCCCCACATGACGGCCAGGGGGATCAGCCCTGGCCACCATTTGCTGGCCCACCTGAAAAGCTTCTGCATTCAACGACCCGAACTCTGGAACCGGAGACAAAACAAACCCTTGGCGGGCTGTCAAACCGGAAATGATGCCCTTCCGAAGGCCATGCGTCGACAATTGGAATAACTTTTTCTTCAAGGGTTCTTCCGTAAGTTGAAAGTGGAATGCCAGAGTTCGCCAGCCGGTCATGAAACAACTCCGAAACAACGTTATCCGCGCCGGGCTGGGGGCACTCTATTTCAGCGGGGCGCACCACCTGTTGCGCCCGCTCTTGTCGGGCGTCGGCGCCATTTTCATGCTGCACCATGTGCGGCCGGCCCGCGAGGCCGCGTTCCAGCCGAACCGGCACCTCGAAGTCACCCCCGATTTCCTGCGCGCCACGCTGAGCCATTTGCGCTCGCGCGGGATCGACATCGTCAGCATGGACGAGCTGCATGAGCGGCTGGTGCAGGGCCGGTTCACCCGCCCCTTCGCCGCCTTCACCCTCGACGACGGCTACCGCGACAATCTCGAATTCGCGCTGCCGGTTCTGCGCGAATTTGACGCGCCCTTGGCCGTCTATGTCGCGAGCGAGTTTGCCGAGGGCACCGGACGTCTGTGGTGGACCGCGCTGGAAACCGTGATCGCCAAGGCCGAACAGATCGACGTCCAGATCGGCAATTCCGCACTGCGGCTGGATGCAACGACCCCTGCCGCAAAACAAATGGCGTTCGACCGCCTGCACGATTGGCTGCGCGCGCTGCCGGGCGAACATGATCTCAAGCGCGAGATCGAGGCGCTCTGCGCCAGATACGACGTCGACATGGCCGCACTGTGCCGCAGCCTGTGCCTGTCCTGGGACGAGGTGAAGGCATTTGCCGCCGATCCGCTGGTCACGATCGGCGCGCACACCATCAGCCATTGCAATCTCGCCAGGCAGAGCGAGGGGATCGCCGCACAGGAGATGGCGGTAAGCCGCGCGCGGATCGAGCAGGCGCTCGGCCGTACCGTGCTGCACTTCGCCTACCCCTATGGCGACCGCGAAGCGGCGGGCGAGCGCGAATTCACACTCGCTGCATCGGCCGGATTCAAGACCGCGGTGACGACCCGGCCCGGCATGCTGTTCGCCGAGAACGCCGGCCACATGACGGCGCTGCCGCGCGTCTCGCTCAACGGCAATTACCAGGACGCGCGAATTTTGCCGGTGCTGACCTCAGGCGCCGCGACCGCGATGTGGAACGGCTTTCGCCGGATTGCGGCGGCCTGATCCATCTGCACACTCAGACCTCATCCTGAGGAGCGCTCCAAAGGAGCGCGTATCGAAGGATGGCCGCCTGCATCCTTCGAGACGCGCTGACGCGCTCCTCAGGATGAGGGCGGAGCTGGCCAGCGCCTTCCTTGACTCCCCTCTCCGCCGCGCTCAGAACGTCGCTAACCAAGGGAGGCACCATGTTCAACGATCTGTTCTCGCTCAAAGGCCGTGTCGCGCTCGTGACCGGCGGTTCGCGCGGCATCGGCAAGATGATCGCAGCGGGCTTCCTCGCGCAAGGCGCGGCGAAGGTCTACATCACCGCGCGCAAGGCCGGGCCGTGCGAGGCGACGGCGAAAGAGCTCTCCGCCCAATATGACGGCGAATGYATCGCGCTGCCGATCGATATCTCGACCATCGAAGGCTGCGACAGGCTGGCCTCCGAAATCATCAAGCTGGAGCCGAAGCTCGACATCCTCGTCAACAATGCGGGTGCGGCCTGGGGCGCGGAGTTCGACGAATTCCCGGAGAGCGGTTGGGACAAGGTGATGGACCTCAACGTCAAGTCGCTGTTCTTCCTGACCAAGGCGCTGGCAAAGCCGCTGCGCGCGGCGGCGTCGCACGAGCGGCCCGCCAAGGTCATCAACATCGCCTCGGTCGACGGCATCTTCGTCAATCCGAGCGAGACCTATTCCTACGCCGCCAGCAAGGCCGCCGTGATCCATCTGACGCGGCGCATGGCGACGAAACTGATCAAGGACAACATCAACGTCACCGCGATCGCGCCGGGCGCGTTCAAGTCCGACATGAACCGCGCCGCGCGCGACCACGCGGACGACGTCGCCAAGCGCATTCCTGCGCGGCGTATCGGAACCGATGAGGACATGGCCGGTGTGGCGATCTATCTCGCCTCGCGTGCGGGTGATTACGTGGTCGGCAACACCATCGCGGTGGATGGCGGCGTGGTGTACGCGAATGCGGGGCTGGAGATCGCGGGGTAGGCGGCTTAGGGAGAAGCCGCGCCGCACACTCCGCTGTCATGCCCCGCGAAGGCGGGGCATCCAGTACGCCGCGGCCTCTCGGCTAAAGCACAGCCGCCTCTGGAATACTGGATCACCCGCTCCAGTGCGCAATCGCGCACAAGGCGGGTGATGACAGCATTCGTGTGGCGCGAGCGGCGTCTAACGCCTACGACTCGATCTTCACGTACTCGAAATCGCCGGGCTTGTTGTCGATGCCGACCTTCGGCGGCGAGATCCAGGAGGCGAACTGGCCGGTCTCGGTGACGGGCTGCATCAGCGAGGTGATGAAGTCGCCGTCGGCGGTCGAGGGCAGCCATTCGTCCTTGCGCCTGGCCCAGGTGGCGTCGTCGATCAAAAGACCATCCGGCGTCGCATGGATGCCCTTGAACTCGCCGATATGGCGATGGAAAGCGACGTTGGGCAGTTTGAGCTGGAAGTTATAGCCCGCGGTCGAGATCACCTTGTTCCAGCGCAGCATGCCCTTGACGCAGTCCTGGCTGTAATCGTCGCGCAGGCGCATGTTGAGCGCCGTCAGCGCCGGCTCGTCGACCAGCTTGATCTCGCCGTCGATGAACTTGAGCACCGGATAGGTGGCGTTCTTGAGCTGGTGATCGTCGTCGATCTGGGTCTCGTGATAGCGGCCCTTGATGCCGGTGTTGAAGGCGTTGGCAGCGTTGGTCGAGACCTCCGAGCCGAACAGGTCGAGCGACAGCGTGTAGTGCAGGTTCAACTTCTTCTGGATCGTCGGCAGGTCGATCACGCCGAGCGCGCGAACCTTTGCGATGTCGGTGGGATCGGTGATGCCGGCTTCGCGCATCGCGTCACAAGTGCGCTGCACGACGCGGGTGATGCCGGTCTCGCCGACGAACATATGGTGCGCTTCTTCCGTCAGCATGAAACGGCAGGTGCGCGACAAGGGATCGAAGCCCGACTGCGCGAGCGAGTGCAGCTGCATCTTGCCGTCGCGGTCGGTGAAGTAGGTGAACATGAAGAAGGACAGCCAGTCCGGCGTCGCCTCGTTGAAGGCACCGAGCATGCGCGGCGCATCGGCATCGCCCGAGCGACGGCGCAGCAAGTCATCCGCTTCCTCGCGGCCGTCGCGGCCAAAGTACTTCTGGAGCAGGTAGACCATCGCCCAGAGGTGACGGCCTTCCTCGACATTGACCTGGAACAAATTGCGCATGTCGTAGAGCGAGGGCGCGGTCTTGCCGAGGTGACGCTGCTGCTCGACGGAAGCCGGCTCGGTGTCGCCCTGGATCACGATCAGGCGGCGCAGCATGGCGCGATACTCGCCCGGGACTTCCTGCCACGCAGGCTCGCCGAAATGCTCGCCGAACGGAACGACGCGATTTTCCTCCTGCGGCGCAAGCAGGATGCCCCAGCGATAGTCGGGCATGCGGACATAGTCGAACTTGGCCCAGCCGCGCGGATCGACGGAGTAGGCGGTGCGAAGGTACACCAGCGACTCCTGAAAGCCTTCCGGCCCCATGTCGCTCCACCAGTCCATATAGCCGGGATGCCAGCCCTCCAGCGCCTTCAGCACCTGGCGGTCTTCGGCGAGATTCACGTTGTTGGGAATCTTGGTCGAGTAGTCGACGTTCATGATGTTCATGGTGGACCTCCCGTGGGGGACTGATTCATTCAACGATTGGCATCCAACCGTGAGCTTGCGAATGGCGAATGGTGAGTAGCGAATGGAAATCCCTATTCGCCATTCACCACTCCTACTCGCTAAACTCTCGTCATATCGAATTTCGGCTTCTGGCCGCTGCCGTAGCGGCGCAGCGCGCCTTCCTCGCCGACCGCGTTCGGGCGCTGGAAGATCCAGTTCTGCCACGCGGTCAGACGCGAAAAGATCTTCGATTCCATCGTCTCGGGGCCGACGAAGCGCAGGCTCGCTTCCATGCCGGTGAGGCTGTCGGGCGAGAAGCTGGCGCGCTCCTCGAGGAACACGCGCACCTCGTCGTCCCAGTCGATGTCGTCGAGCGCGAAGGTGACGAGGCCGAGCTCTTCCGCCTGCTCGGCGTCGAGCGCGGTGCCCATGGTAGCTTCCGCACGCTCGACGTCGGACGGATCGGCCTGGAAGCGCGATTCCAGCCGGGTCAGGCCGTGGCTCATCGGATACGGACCGAAGTTCATGGCCGACAATTCGATCGACGGCGGCGGACGGTTGTYGCCCTGGCGCGTGCCGATCAGCATGTAGGAGCGGTCGGCGGCGAAGACGAGCTCGGCGAGCGTGCCGGCAAAGCAGGAGCCGGGCTCGACCAGCGTCACCAGCGTGCGCGAGGTGACGTCGATGCGCTTCAGCACGCGCTTCCAATAGTGCCTGATTTCGTTGACCAGCCAGTGCGCCTTGTTGGCTTCGAGGAAGGCGTCGGATGACAGCACATGGGCGCGGTCGCCATGGCTCTTGAAGACGAGCATCGCAATCTCGAGCTCGTTGATGCGCAGATGCAGGATGGCGTCGTCGAGCTCGCGCGCGACCTGGAGCGGCCAGAACGAAGATCCCTGCGCCATCACGCCGTCGATGTCGGCCGGCGGAGCGGCCTCCGGCGCCTTGATCGAGATGGTGGCGATGCGCGCCGTGCGATCGATGTCGACGCTGACAAAACCGTAGCGGATGCTGGTCTCGTCGATGACGCGCCTGAGCGGTGTCAGCGCAACACCTTTGCCGCTGCCTTTGCGCTTCGACTGGCCTGCGAACTCCTTGGCGCGCTCGGCGATCTTGGCCTCGAGCTTCGAGTTCGGCGCGATCTCGTCGACGAGACGCCACTGGACGGCGCGCTTGCCCTTCACGCCTTCCTCGATGGTGCAGAAGAAATCGGCGTGGTCGCGCCGCACCTTGCGCTTGTCGACGACGCGGGTGAGGCCGCCGGTGCCCGGCAATACCGCGAGCAACGGCACTTCGGGCAGCGCAACGGCCGACGAGCCGTCATCGGCGAGGATGATGTGGTCGGTCGCGAGCGCCAGCTCATAGCCGCCGCCGGCGGCCGAGCCGTTCACCACCGTGATGAAGCGCTGGCCGGAATTCTCCGACGAATCTTCCATGCCGTTGCGGGTCTCGTTGGTGAATTTGCAGAAGTTCACCTTGTGGGCATGCGTCGAGCCCGCGAGCATGCGGATGTTGGCGCCGGCGCAGAACACGCGATTCTTGGCCGAGCGCATCACCACGACCTTCACCTCGGGGTGTTCGAAGCGCAGGCGCTGGACGACGTCCGCCAGCTCGATGTCGACGCCGAGATCGTAGGAATTGAGTTTGAGCAGATAGCCCTCGAACAGGCCGCCATTCTCGTCGACGTCCATGGTCAGGGTGGCGACGTCGCCATCGACCGCGAGCTTCCAGTGCTTGTAGCGGGACGGTTCGGTCTGGAAATCGATGAATGTCGCGCCGCCTGCGAGGCGCCGATCTTCCCCGGCCATGGGCCACCCTTGAGCTTGGTTATGCGTTTTGGCTGTAGCGTTAGATGCACAATAGTGCATCTTTTTGAAAGCGTCTAGCCCTTAACGGCCATCGCATGCACTTTGTTTCATGAGACCTATTGAGACCGCACAATGGCGCCGAGGGTGATCCAGTCCGCCTTCGAGAGTTCGGAGCGGCCCAGCTTGGCCTGGAGCAGACCCGTCAGCGCTGGAATGGGGAAGCTCTCGACAAAGCCGTCGCCGCCCGCGGCTGCCTTGCGCGAGTTCAGCGCCCGCAACTCTGCCTGCGCGTCGCCGAACAGGCGCGCGGCCGAATGCAGCCGCTGCATGCGCAGCCGCAAATTGGCATTGGCGATGTGAATGCAGGCGCGCAGCAGGATGCGCTCGCGGCCGCCTTGCGGGGCTGCGGCCCAGACCGCTTCCAGCACCTCCTGCGATTCCCAGAAATAGCCGAGGTCGTTGAGCGCGAGCCCGTAGCGCAACGCCGGATGGCGCGCCGGCACGTAGCTCCTGAACGCCGAGGGCACCAGCGCCTTGGCCAGGTCAAGCGTCTCGTAATCCGCGTCGACCCCGTCGGTCTCGCCCGGCACATAGGCCCATCGCGGCCACGGCAACGGGCCGCTCGCATCCGAAGGCACATTCATGGATGTGCCTCCGCAGGATCATGCGGCGCGTCCCTGAAGTCCCTGATCGTCGCGCAGAGCCGCTCTTGCAAATTGTTCAATCGCGTCAAGCGTCGCCCCCGGCGCTTCACGATGCGGGGAATGTCCCGCGTCTGAAATAATTTTCAAATCTACCGGACAGTAGCACTCTTCCTGCGCAATATCGACCTGTCGCAGTGTCCCATATTGGTCGTCCTTGCCCTGCACGACCAGGATGGGAACGCGGATGTAGGCGAGGTATTCCGAGATGTCCCAGTCGCGGAATTTCGGATCGAGCCAGGCGCCGTTCCAGCCATAGAAGGCGTTGTCGGCATCCTTGTGCCAGCGCGCCAGCTTCGCCTTGAGGTCGGTGGTCTCGAAGGTCGTCTTGATCGCAGCGATGGATTTCACCGAAATGTCCTCGACGATGAAATGCGGCGCCATCAGCACGAGGCCTTGCAGGCGGTGATCCTGATGCGCGCCGGCATAGATCGTCGCGATCGAGGCGCCATCGGAATGGCCGAGCAGGAGGCCGCGCTTGAAGGAAATCGCATCGAGGATCTTCGGCAGCACATCCAGCGCCTCGCGCTGCATGTAATCGAGCGGCCGCGGCAGTGTGACCGGGCTCGACTGGCCGTAGCCCTCGCGCGAATAGACGAAGATGCCGGCGCCGGTGGCTTGCTGGAGCTTCTCGGGCAAGTCGCCCCACAGGCCGACGGAGCCGAGGCCTTCGTGCAGCATGACGATGGTGGGTGCATCGGCGTCCTGCGGGGCGAGCCATTTGTATTCGAGGCTGGCACTGCCGATGGCGAGGAAGCCGGTGGGGGTGAGGTTGGTCATGGTCGCATTCCTGTTCGCTCCGTCTGCACCCTCCCCTGGAGGGGGAGGGTCGGCTCACATCGAGCGCAGCGAGATGTGAGACGGGGTGGGGTGACAGTCTCTCGGCGGATGCGGTGCCCGAGTGGAGAGATCACCCCACCCCGCTCCGCATTGCGCTTCGCTCCATGCGAAGCGACCCACGAGCGAGCTTCGCTCGTCTCGGACCCCTCCAGGGGAGGGTAAGCAAGCGAGTCCGCCGCTTGCACGCTCAATTCGCGCCTTCCCGCAATTTGAACCGCTGGATCTTTCCCGTCGCCGTCTTCGGCAAGGAGTCCACCACGTCGATCCAGCGCGGATATTTCCACGGGCCGATCTTCTGCTTGACGTGCTCCTTCAGCATCTCCTGCAAGTCCGCCGTCGCAGCGCCCGGACGCAACACGACGAAGGCCTTCGGCTTCAGCAGGCCTTCCGGATCGGCTTCCGGCACGACGGCGGCTTCGAGCACGGCGGGATGCGTGATCAGCGCGCTCTCGACCTCGAACGGCGAGACCCAGATGCCGGACACCTTGAACATGTCGTCGGCGCGGCCGCAGAAGGTGTAGCGGCCTTCGCCATCCCTGACATATTTGTCGCCGGTGCGGGTCCACGGACCTTCAAAGGTGCGGCGGCTCTTGTGGCGCTGGTTCCAGTAGCCCTCGCCGGCGGAGGGCGCATCGACCAGGAGCTCGCCGACCTCGCCGTCGGCGACATCCTGGCCGGCCTCGTTGACGAGCCGCACCGCATAGCCCGGCACCGGCTTGCCGGACGAACCGTATTTGATGTCGCCGGGCGCGTTCGACAGGAAGATGTGCAAGAGCTCGGTCGAGCCGACGCCGTCGAGGATGTCGACGCCGAAGCGCGCCTTCCAGCTGTTGCCAACGGATTCCGGCAGCGCCTCGCCGGCCGAGGTGCAGATGCGGAGCGACTTGCCGCCGCGCTCGGCCTTCATCGTCTCGTCGTTGAGCATCGCCGCGAACAATGTCGGCACGCCGAAGAAGATCGAGGGATTGTACCTGTTCATCAGGTCGAACATGCGCGCCGGCGTCGGGCGCTCGCTGTTCAACACCACGGTGGCGCCGACCGACATCGGAAAAGTCAGCGCATTGCCGAGGCCATAAGCGAAGAACAATTTTGCCGCGGAGAGGCAGACGTCGTTCTCGCGGATGCCGAGCACCTGGCTCGCATAGGTGTCCGCGGTCGCCTGCAAATTCGAATGGATGTGGCGCACGCCCTTGGGCATGCCGGTTGAGCCCGACGAATACAGCCAGAACGCAGGCTCGTCCGGATGCGTCGCGGCGGTGGTGAACTGGTCGCTCTCGCCGGCGATCTCTTCCGCGAGCTGCCTGTGGCCGTTCATCTTGGCGCCGGAGACCACGACATGCTCGAGATCCGGCATGCGGCCGACGACGTCCTTGATAACAGGGTAGAGCGCTTCGGAGACGAACAGCACACGCGCGCGGCAATCGGCGAGGATGTAGGCGTATTGGTCCGCGGTCAGCAGCGTATTCAGCGGCACCGGCACGATGCCGGCGCGGATCGCGCCCAGAAACACGATCGGGAAATCGATCGTATCAAGCATGATCATCGCCACGCGCTCCTCGCGGCGGACCCCGAGCCGGCGCAGCATGTTGGCGGCGCGCCGGGTCTCGCGCTGGAGCTCGCCATAGGTGAGCCGCGAGACGGTGTCGTCGAAGACGAGCTTGCCGCCCCTGCCGTCCTCGACGTTGCGGTCGAGCAGCCAGGTCACCGCGTTATAGGATCCCTCGCTCACGGACTTCTCCCCCGAATTTAGAATTATAATTCATAGAAAGACACCGCCGCGGCTTGCTGTCAATGCTGGCAGGCATTATGTTTCATTAAAACGCGCCGCAGGACACCCTCTCAAGAAGGCCCATGATCTGCAGTCCATGACCGACAGTCCCGACGCCGAATCCCGATTTCTCGAACAGCTCGGCCAGCGCGTGCGCACCATGCGCGCGCTGCGCGGCATGTCGCGCAAGGTGCTCGCCAAGGTATCAGGAATTTCGGAGCGCTACATCGCGCAGCTCGAGAGCGGCAAGGGCAACGTCTCGATCGTGCTGCTGCGCCGCGTCTCCGACGCGATGGGCGCGCATCTGGAAGATTTGCTTCCCTCGGCCGACCCGACGCCGGACTGGCAGATGTTTCGCGACCTGCTGCGCAAGGCGACGCCGGCGCAAATCGCTCAGGCCAAGGACGTTCTCGCCGGCGGCAGCGCATCGGCGCCGCGGCGCGCGCCGTTCTGCGGCATTGCGCTGATCGGCCTGCGCGGCGCCGGCAAATCGACGCTTGGGCGGATGCTGGCGAAGAAGGTCGGCTGGAGTTTCGTCGAGCTCAACAAGGAGGTCGAGCAGCAGAACGGGCTCTCGGTCGCCGAGATCATCGCGCTCTACGGCCAGGAAGGCTTTCGCCGCATGGAGCAGGCCGCGCTGCAACAGCTGCTCGCGCGCAACGAGCTGATGGTGCTGGCGACCGGCGGCGGCATCGTGTCGGAGCCGTTGACCTTCGACCAGATCCTGTCGTCGTTCTACACGATCTGGCTGAAGGCCGAGCCTGAGGAGCACATGGCCCGCGTGCGCCGCCAGGGCGACCCGCGCCCGATGGCGGACGACCGCTCCGCGATGGCCGAGCTGCGCAACATCCTGCTGAGCCGCGAACCGCTTTATTCGCGCGCGACGGCTGTGGTCGATACGGCGGGGCTGTCGGTCGATGCAGCGGCTGCACGGCTGATCGATGCGGTGCGGCCGGTGCTGCAGAACGAAGCGCGCAGCTTTGGGCTGCGCAGCGTGGCGTTGTAGGGCGATCTGCTAACTCCGTTCTCCGCTGCATTCCCTCCCCCCTTGTGGGGGAGGGTTAGGGAGAGGGGTACCACACGGGGACTCCATCACTCGCGCAACGCGCTTCTTCTTCGCGACAACCAACACCATTTCCTGGGCGCCCCCTCTCCCCTGCCCTCCCCCGCAAGGGGGGAGGGAGCAGAGCTGAGCGCGCAGCCACGCCATGCGTCCCCTTTTCGTTTCGCAAAGGGAGACGATATGAAGAGCCTTGCACCAGACAGGACTCACGATGACCTCCAGCGACGTCACCACCTCCATGTTCGAGCGGATCGGCGGCAGCGGCACGATCGACCTTCTGGTCGACCGCTTCTACGAGCGCATGGACACGCTGCCGGAGGCGAAAATGATCCGCGCGATGCACGCGGATGACCTCGGACTGATCAGGGACGTGCTAAAGCGCTACCTCACCGAATGGACCGGCGGCCCAAAACTCTATTCCGTCGAGAAGGGCCATCCGCGGCTGCGGCAGCGGCATATCGGCTTTGCCATCGGCGACGCCGAGCGCGATGCGTGGCTGCTCTGCATGCGCGGCGCGCTGGACGAGACGGTCACGGACACCGCCGCGCGGCAGGATCTCGACAAGGCGATATCAGGCCTTGCCGACTGGATGCGCAACCGGCAGTGACACAGAGCGCGAGGTGGGGACGCGGTGGGTTACGCCAGCGGGACTGCGCTTCGCGCGGCTGCAGCCTAACCCACCCTGCGCACCCCAACCCGATCGTTGCACGCATCGAACACCGAACGGTCGAGTGCTTCGGCGGCAAAGCCCGCCACATAGATCAACGCCAGGATCGCCGCCGAAATCGCCATTGTCTCCGCATGCGCGAGCCCCCACCGCAACAGCCGCTGCAACAATGTCGGCGGCGGGAAGCGGTAGGTCCGGCCCTGCGGCGTGATCAGGTCAAACGATCGAACCGACCGCGAGCGCACGGGGATCTTGCCGGGCAGCATCTGGAACTCTCCTCTCCAGCTCCTCGATCATGCCGCGCGCGATCTCCCGCTCGCCCATGATGACGACATCCGCCCCCAGCCCCTTCAAATGATCGACCTCGGCATCCGCATGCGCCCGCGCGATGATGCGGATATCCGGATTGGCCGCACGCGCCTGCTGCACGATCTGCCCTGCCTCGAACGCCTCGGGGATCGCGATGACGAGATGCCGCGCCCGTGACGGATTGGTGGCGCCGAGAATTTCGGGCTGCGCGGCATTGCCCATGACGGTCTCGATGCCGCCCTGCTTCAGCTTCGCCAGCGCACTCTCGCCGACCTCGGCGACAAGGAACGGCAATTGCCGCTGTTTCAGGGCATCGCCGACGAGCGCGCCGACGCGGCCATAGCCGATCACGATCGTATGGTCGGTCAGGTCCGTGGTGCGGATCGGTTCGGGCACGGCGGCCGCGGCCTGCGGTGAATCCCGGCGCGGGTCGAGACGCGGCGCGAGCCAGGTGGCGGCCGCGAACATCAGCGGGTTGAGCATGATGGAGAGGATCGCGCCGGCCATGATCAGGTCGCGACCGTCGCTGGGCAGGATCTGCGAGGCGACGCCGAGCTCGGCCAGGATGAAAGAGAACTCGCCGATCTGCGACAGGCTCGCCGAGATCGTCAGCGCGGTCGCGACCGGATGCCGGAACAGGACCACGATCAGGAACGCCGCGAGTGATTTGCCGAGCATGATAATCGCCAGCGTCGCCAGCAGCGGCCAGGGCTCGCGGACCACGCTCATCGGATCGAACATCATGCCGACCGAGACGAAGAACAGCACGGCGAAGGCATCGCGCAGCGGCAGCGATTCCTGCGCGGCGCGTGCACTGAGCGGCGATTCCCGCAGCATCATGCCGGCGAAGAACGCGCCCAGCGCCAGCGACACGTCGAACAGCTTCGTTGCCCCGAATGCGATGCACAGCGCGATCGCAAGCACGCCAAGACGGAACAATTCGCGCGAGCCGGTATGCGCGATATAGTGCAGGATCCAGGGGATCACCCGGCGCCCCACCACCAGCATCAGCCCGATGAACACGATGATCTTGGCCAGGGTCAGCATCACGATGCCGGCAAGCCCGAAGCCAGCCTGCGCGGCCAGCGGCTCGAAGGCTGGCTTGTCGCCGCCGCTCTGAAGGCTTGCGATCGCCGGGAACAGCACCAGCACGAGCACCATCGCGAGGTCCTCGACGATGAGCCAGCCTACCGCGATGCGGCCGCGATCGGTCTCCATCAGGCGCCGCTCCTGCAGCGCGCGAAGCAGGACCACCGTGCTCGCGACCGACAACGCCAGTCCGAACACGAGTCCCGCACCAACGCCCCAGCCCATCAGCCATGCAAGGCCGAGCCCCATCAGTGTGGCGACCGCAATCTGCACGACGGCGCCCGGAACGGCGATGTGCCGGACGCTCAGCAGATCCTGGAGCGAAAAATGCAGGCCGACGCCGAACATCAGCAAGATAATGCCGAGTTCGGCGAGCTCGGTCGCAAGCGCCTGGTCGGCGACAAAGCCCGGCGTGAACGGCCCGACGGCAACGCCGGCAAGCAGGTAGCCGACAAGCGGCGGAATGCGGAACCGCTGCGCTATAGTTCCAAGTACGAAGGCGAGTCCAAGTCCGACGACGATGGTGGCGATGAGAGGTGTGTCATGCGGCATTTTTGCCTTTTGACACAGCGCGCGCGCCGGCGCACCGCGACCAAGTGAGGCGGCTCAGCGCGCGACGCCTGCGGCAATCGCGCCGTCAGATCGACCAATAATTCGGGTGCGCGTAGGGCCGCGAACGATCGCCCCAGTCGAATTCGTCGCCGTCGAACTCGCACGGTCCGCTGGCGAGTTCGTCCTGCGTCACCTCGACACGGAAAGCCTGCCGCGCGGGATCGTATTTCAGCGCGCCCCACTGCACCGGATAATGGTGGTGCGTGCCGAGCAGCCCGCCAGTCCTGATCACGGCGTAGGCGACCGTGCCGGTCACCTTGTCGAGCATCAGCCGCTCGATCGAGCCGAGCTTCGCGCCGTCGCGCCCGTAGACGCAGACGTGCTCCACGCGATCACTGGGAACCATGGTGTGTTTCATGGCGTCCTCCCTGTTGTCTTGCGTGACGAGATTATAGGCCCGCGGACGCGCGGCGCCAACGATCGTTGCTATAGCAGCTGCGACCGCACGGACTCTGCGCCCTCGCGGAGCAGCGGAAGCAACCGATCGACCAGCTCCCCTGCCGGCACGCGGTCGACATGGGCGCCCATGTTGATGGCGGCGACGATCACGCCGTCGTAGCGGCGCACCGGAACCGAGATCGAGCGGAAATGCGGCTCTGCCTCGCGATCGACCAGCGAATAGCCTTGGTCGCGATCCGCTGTGATGCTGGCCAGCAGCGCCTTCGGATCGGTCACCGTCTGCGGCGTCAACATCTCGCGCTTCATTGTCTTCAGGCGTGCGGCAAGCGCTGCATCATCGAACTGCCCGAGCATGGCGCGGCCGACCGAGGTGCAGAACGCCGGCAGCCGGTAACCGATCTCGAGCCCACCCGAAAACATCCGCGCCGGGCTGCTGCGCGCGACAAACACGACGTCGTCGCCGTCGAGCACCGCGAGCGAGGAGATTTCCTGCGCTGCCGTGGCGACGCGATCGAGCACCGGCTGAAGCACGGCGACGAGCTGGCTGGAGCGCAGGTAGGACGCAGCGAGCGTCAGCACGTGCGGCGTCAGCGAGAACAGCTTGCCGTCGCCGGCGACGAAGCCACCGCGCTGAAGCGTGAACAGCATGCGCCGTGCGGTGGCGCGCGGCAGCTCTGCGGCCCGGGCGAGATCGCTCAGCGTCATCGGACCGGTGGTCGCGCCGAAACATTGCAGCAGGCGCAGGCCGCGATCGAGGCTCTCGACGAAATCCGTCGCCCGCTCGTCGTTTTCGCTGCGCTTCAGCTTGGGCATAGGTCCGGGAACATCCTGCAAAATATTGCTTGCCGCCGGACCAAGGCATGGCATAATTCGCCCATTCGTTCAATAGGCGAACAAACGCCTCTCCGATAAAGGACGCACCCGCCATGATGAGCCAGGAGCAGAACGACCTGATCACCCGTACCGGTCCGAAGGACCCCTGCGGCAAGCTGATGCGGAGCTATTGGCAGCCGGCGGCGCTGGTCGACGAGCTGGAGGGCGCACGCCCGATCCGTCCCGTCAAACTGCTCGGCGAGAATCTGGTGCTGTTCCGCGACGAGAGCGGACGCTACGGCCTGATCGATCGTCACTGCGCCCATCGCGGCGCCGACCTCGCCTTCGGACGTCTCGAACATGGCGGCCTGCGCTGCGCCTTCCATGGCTGGCTGTTCGACGCCACCGGCCAGTGCATCGAGACGCCGGCCGAGCCGAAGGACTCAAAACTCTGCCAGAACATTCGGCAGCGTTCCTATCCCGTTGTCGAGAGGAGCGGCATCCTCTGGGCTTATCTCGGCGAGGGTGAGCCGCCGGCCTTTCCGGAGCTCGACTGCTTTGTCGCGCCCGGCACGCACGTTTTTGCGTTCAAGGGCCACATGGCCTGCAACTGGCTTCAGGCGTTGGAGGTCGGCATCGATCCCGCGCACGCCTCCTATCTGCACCGCTTCTTCGAGGACGAGGATACGTCGACGGCTTACGGCAAGCAGTTCCGCGGCGCCTCCGCCGGCAGCGACCTGCCGATGACAAAGATCCTGCGCGAATACGACCGTCCGATCATCAATGTCGAGCACACCGAATATGGCCTGCGGCTGATCGCGCTGCGCGAGATCGACGAGGAGCGCACCCATGTGCGCGTCACCAACCAGCTCTTCCCGCACGGCTTCGTCATCCCCATGAGCACGGAAATGACGATCACGCAGTGGCACGTGCCGGTCGACGACGAGAACTGCTACTGGTACGCGATCTTCACCAGCTACACCAACCCGGTCGACAAGCAGAAGATGCGCGATCAGCGGCTCGAGCTCTATGAGCTGCCCGACTACAAGTCGCGCAAGAACAGCGGCAACGATTACGGCTTCGATCCGCACGAGCAGGCGACCGCGACCTATACCGGCATGGGCACCGACATCAACGTCCACGACCAGTGGGCGGTGGAATCGATGGGCGCGATCCAGGACCGCACCAAGGAGCATCTCGGCTCGAGCGACAAGGCGATCGTGCAGTACCGCCGCCTGTTGCGGGCTGAGATCGAAAAGGTCGGCGGCGGCGAAAAGCCGATGCTGTTCCTGGACGAGAGCAGGGCGCGCAGCATCCAGGGACCGGCCACCATGGACGGCATCGGTCCGACCCAGGGTTGGGAGCTCTACTGGATGGAGGTCGACGTCAAGCGCCGCCGCGGCGCACCTTGGGCCGCGCCGGTGCCGAAGGAAATCGCGGACAACGTGCACCGGCTGACGGCGGCGGAGTGATAATGCCGTCAATCAGCGGCGGGCGCCACATATTCCACTGTCATGCCCCGCGAAGGCGGGGCATCCAGTACGCCGCGGCCTCTCGTGGACACGTCGCCGTCTCTGGAATACTGGATCGCCCGCCTTCGCGGGCGATGACAGCACGGACTGAAGGAGCAACCGAGTGACTTTCGTCGCGCGTCATGCGCTGTGGTCGGATGAGCAGAGGGACGCCGCAGCGCGCCTGCGCCGCATCGTCGAGGAAAAGAACCTCGAGGTCATCCGCCTCGCCTTCCCGGACCAGCACGGCATTTTGCGCGGCAAGACCATCATCGCCGCCGAGGCGATCGCCTCGCTGGAGAGCGGCTGCTCCATCACCACGACCATGCTCGCCAAGGATACCTCGCACCGCACGGTGTTTCCGGTGTTCACGTCAGGCGGCGGATTCGGCATGAAGGAGATGGAGGGCGCGGCCGACGTGTTGATGGTCGCCGACCCAACCACGTTCCGCGTGCTGCCATGGGCGCCCGCGACGGGCTGGGTGCTCTGCGATCTCTATTTTGGCGACGGCCGTCCCGTGCCGTTCGCGACCCGCGGCCTCTACCGCAAGGTGCTCGATGATCTCAGCGGCCGCGGCCACGATTTCGTCGCCGGCCTCGAGGTTGAATTCCACATCTTCAAGCTCGACGACGCGCATATGCGGCCCGAGGATGCCGGCCAGCCCGGCACGCCGCCGTCGGTGAGCCTGCTCAGCCACGGCTATCAATACCTCACCGAGCAGCGCTTCGATCAGATGGAGCCGGTGCTGGAGATCCTGCGCCGCGATATCGTCGCGCTCGGACTGCCCTTGCGCTCGGTCGAGGTCGAGTTCGGGCCGAGCCAGTGCGAATTCACCTTCGCGCCGAGGAAGGGGCTGGAGCCCGCCGACAACATGGTGCTGTTCCGCTCTGCCGTGAAGCAGATCGCGCGCCGCCACGGCTATCACGCCACCTTCATGTGCCGGCCGAAACTGCCGAACGTGTTCGCGAGCGGCTGGCACCTGCACCAGTCGATCGTCTCGCGCGCGTCTGGCGAAAATCAGTTCATGGCGACAAACGGCGGCGAGCCGCTCAGTGCGTTCGGCAAGGCGTACCTTGCCGGCCTGCTCGACCACGCCCGCGCCTCGACCGTGTTCACCACCCCGACCATCAACGGCTACAAGCGCTACCGCTCCTATTCGCTGGCGCCGGACCGCGCGATCTGGGGCCGCGACAATCGCGGCGTGATGATCCGCGTGCTCGGCGGCGCCAATGATGCCGCAACGCGCCTGGAGAATCGCATCGGCGAGCCCGCCGCCAATCCCTATCTCTACATGGCCTCGCAGATTCTCTCGGGCCTCGACGGCGTCGACCGCAAGCTCGACCCCGGCCCGTCCGCCGACACGCCCTACGAGACCAAGGCTCCGCCGTTGCCGAAGAGCTTGCGCGATGCGGTCGCCGCGCTGAAGGACGATCCGTTCTTCCGCGAGAAGTTCGGGCCCGAGTTCGTCGACTACTACACCCACATCAAGAATGCCGAGATCGACCGCTTCCTGTCAGAGGTGACCGACTGGGAGCACCGCGAATATTTCGAGGTGTTTTGACGGAGAGGAGATACGTCTCACGCCCGCGTGAGGCGACTTCGTCCGGTCTGTTCCGACGACATCACGGCGCTCGCCGACGAAGCCATTTTCCCTGTCCCTCGAAAACGGCCGGAAAGACTTGGGGCCTAATATCCCTGCATGTGATCAACAGTGGAGTTCGATCATGTGGGTTCAATTGTTCAGCCTGATCTACCGCCTGTCCTGCCGGACCACCTTGGTTGAAATCGGCACCCACCATCTGGCGCGTTAGTCGCCGGCGCCAGCGATTTGGGTAAGACATATTGACCGGATAACCGGGGTTTTCATGCGCAAGCTGGTTCACCAGCGATACCCGAGCGTTGCGATGACGGTCAGCGGCGCGCCGCGGTAGCAATAACCGACCTGGCACGTGGTGTAGTGCAGATTGAACAGGTTCTTGGCATTGACCTGGAACTGGAGGCCCTTCAGCTCCTTCATCGCCTGGCCAAAATCATATTTCAGCGCCGCGTCGATCAGGGTTACCGAGCTGTTCTTGAACGTGTTCGCATCATCGCCGTAGCTCCAGGACATGTAACGCGCGCCGCCGCCGACGCTCAATCCTGCAAACGGTCCGGCCAGCGGCAGGGCATAGTTCGCCCACAGCGTCGCGGTATGCGGGGGATTGCCCGAGGGAAACTTGCCAATCAGCGAGTCRTCAGCGGCCTGCTTGGTCACCATGTCGAGATAGGTGTACGACGAGGTGATGTCGAAACCACCGCCCAGGCTGGCAAGCGCCTGCAATTCGAAGCCGCGGCTTTGAATCTCCCCGCGCTGGACCGTCACGCCCGTCCCCGTCGTGACCAGGCCGCCGTCCTGGGTCAAATCGAACACCGCCGCGGTAATGAAGCTCCTCGTGCCCTGCGGCTGGTACTTCACACCGACTTCGGTCTGCTTGCCGGTGGTCGGCTTGAAGAAGGCGCCCGACGGATCGACGCCGAGATTGGGAAAGAACGAGGTCGAATAGGCAACGTAAGGCGCAACGCCGGAATCGAACACATAGGTCAGCCCGGCTCGCCCGCTATAGGCCTGATCGGACTGCGTCTGCCGGGTCAGCGCGAACAGATCCTCACCCGTGGTGCTGACCCAGTCGCTGCGGCCGCTCAATGTCAGGATCCAGTGATCGAGCCTGGCCTGGTCCTGAACATACACGCCGGACTGGGTTTGCCGCTGGGCCGTCGAGGACGAGATCGCGGGATCGGGAATGGATTCCGGCGCGTAGACCGGCGCAGCCAGGTTGAGATCGGAGACGCCGAAGCCGAATCCCTGCTTGTCGTTGAACTTCGACGAGGTGTAGTCGGTGCCGATCAGGAGTGTGTGCTGCACGGGCCCGGTCGATAGCCTGGCCTCGACCTGGTTGTCCATGATGGCAGATTGCAGCGTGTCGTGGACGTAGCCGGTGTAGCGCGAGACGACATTGCCCACCGGCGCGCCGAGAAAGCCTACATAGCGGGTGACCGCGTCGACATCGACGTAACGGAATTTCTGGCGGACGGTCACGTCGTTGTTGAACGCGTGCTCGAACAGGTAGCCCACGCGTCCCTGCTCCTGGTCGAGCGAATTGTAGGACGGACTGCCCGTGAAGATGTCCGTGGCGGTGCCGGTGCCCGTGGAGTAGGTGAACATGGATCCGGGCGTCTTCGACTTCTGATAGGACCCGAGAATCGTCAGGGTCGTCGATTGATCCGGCTTCCAGGTGACGGCGGGCGCGATGTAGGTCCTGTTATCCTTGCCGCCGGGCACGAACACGTTCGCGTCGCGCATCACGCCGGTCAGYCGATACGAAAACTGACCGTTGGCATCGACCGGGCCCGACAGGTCGAAATTGCCCTGGATGCGATCGCGGTCGCCGAACACCGTCTGCACTTCGTGAAACGGCTGGCTGGTCGGCAGCTTGCTCGACAGATCGATCAATCCGCCGGGCGAGCCGAGGCCATAGAGCGCCGAGCTGGGCCCGCGGACCACAGTGATGCTGTCGACTCCATAAGGCTCGGTCTTGAACACGCTGAGACCGGCTCCCACGAGGCGCAAGCCGTCGAGATAAACGCCGTTATAGGTGATGTCGAAGCCGCGGATCGCGATCGCGTCGAAACGCGGATCGTAGCCTGAAGCATCGATGCGGACGCCGGGTTCATAGCCAACCGCCTCCGTCAGCGTCTGGACGGCGCGGTCGTTGAGTTCCTTGCGCGTCACGACCGAAATCGACTGCGGCGTCTCGAGCAACGGCGTGTTGGTCTTGGTACCCGCCGAGCTGCTGTCTGCAACATAGCTGCTCTCGCTCGACGCGTTGGCGCGACCGGCACCGGCCTCGCGCACGCCGGAATTTCCGGCTGGCGCGGGCCGGGCATTGCGTTGCGTCGCGACGCGGCCGCGCGACGACTGCGAAGCTCGCTGAGCGGGCTGGGTGCGCGGACGCGCCTGGATCGGTGCCTCCACCGTGACGGGAGGCAATGTCGCCGCCGTCGACGTCGAATTGGTCCCGGAGGTCTGTGCGACCGACGGCGTTGCGTGCAGGACTATTCCCAGGCCGGCCGCTCCCAGACCAGTTCTCGCCATCCGTTCCCAGCCGAGCGTCCGCCCGTCGTTGCGCGTCATTGTCTTCCCCGAGTTCCGTGTTCGAACAACCCGGGAGTAACCAGATCGAGGCGCACACCGCCTTTGCGCGCGCGCAAATCACCTTTGATCGCACGTGGAGGCGTTCAAGTTTACTGACAGTGGCTCGGCGAATAGCCGAAGTGCCTGCGGAATGCCGTCGCGAAATTGGCCGGATGGGCATAGCCGACCCGAAAGGCCGCCTCGGTGACCGACAACCGTTGATGAATCAGAAGGTCACGTGCGGCATCGAGCCGGCGGGCCCGCAAATAGTCGATCGCGCTCTCGCCATACGCCATCTGGAATTTCTGGTTGAAGGACCGGCGGCTCAGCCCCGCATTCCGCGCCAGCTCGTCGATGCTCCAGGGATAAGCGAGATCGGCATCCATTCGCGCCTTGACCGATTGCAACCGCACCCGCTGGAGGTCGGCTGCAGGATCTAGCGCGATCCCGCGCTCGCCGAACAAGGCGTGGACCACGATCTCGGCGGCGTGCGCCGACAGCAGCAATTGCGTCGCGTTTCCGGCCACCGGTGGCGAGAACATTTCTGCCGCGAGGGCCTGCACACGCGGAGACGCCGGGAGAGAGACGATGGCCGTGCCCAACGCATCGGTCTTGAACAGCGCCCGAACCTCGTCGCCGAGTCCAAGCCCGTCGATGGAGGCTTGGGGAAGCGCCAGGCCGATCGCAGGACGTTCGCCGCAGCGAACAGAGCCTCCCACGGCGAGGGATTCGCGCACGGCAATCGCCGTCATCTGCCCTGCACCCGTTGTGCGCGTCAGAATGCCGCGGCCTGCGCCTTCATCGAGTGCGACAGAGATGAACAAGCCCGGCGCTACGATCGCCGGCCGATCGGGATCGGCGCGAAACTCACCTCTGATGAACACACAGCCCGGGAAATCCAGCCATTGAGGCGCTGTCGAAGCGCCTCGCTGTGCGGAGCCGATGATGTCGTCGTCAGGCCGTCCGGCAATTTGATTGTAATAGTCCTGCATCGAATCCGCTACGCCGCGACATTGGCGGCTGGCGGCGGCGCACTCAAGACCTCTGCGCGCAGTTTGGAGAGCTTCGAAACTGACGTCCTCGACGAGGTTCTGCGCGCGAGGCGATCTGCACGGACGATACGGCAACCAGATCCAGGAGCGCGTTAGATACCCAGATATTTATGCTGCAGATCCGGCTCCGCCATCAGCTCGACGGACGTGCCGCTCCACACCGTCTTGCCGCGCTCGATGATGTAGTGGCGGTCGCAGATGCGGGCGAGGTGGTCGACGTTCTTGTCGACGACCAGGATCGACTGTCCCCGGCTCTTCAGCAGCGACAGGCAATTCCAGATCTCTTCGCGGATCAGCGGCGCAAGGCCTTCGGTCGCTTCGTCCAAGATCAGCAGTTTCGGATTCGTCATCAGCGCGCGGCCGATCGCGAGCATCTGCTGCTCGCCGCCGGAGAGCTGGTTGCCCATGTTGGAGGCACGCTCGGCGAGGCGCGGAAACATCACGTAGATCGCGGCGAGCGTCCAGGGATTGGGGCTAGCGAAGCGATCGGCCGCGGCCGCCACCAGGTTTTCGCGCACGGTGAGGTTCGGGAAGATCTGGCGCCCCTCAGGAACGAGACCGACGCCGAGTTTTGCAATTCGATAGGACGGCAGCTGCCGCACCTCGGCGCCCGCAAAGCGAATCGTGCCTGATCGTGCCGGTGTCAGGCCCATGATGGAGCGGATCGTCGTGGTCTTGCCCATGCCGTTGCGGCCCATCAGCGAGACCATCTCGCCCGGCTTGATCGACAGCGACAGGCCGAACAGCACCTGGGAGAGGCCGTAGCAGGTCTCGATGCCGTCGACGTCGAGCAGCGTGTCAGCCATCGCCTTTTCAGACATGGTGCGTCACCACATGCTGGTCGCCGAGATAGGCGCGCTTGACGTCCTCATTGGCGCGGATCGCGGCTGGATCACCGGAGGCGATGACGCGGCCATAGACCAGCACCGAGATGCGGTCGGCGAGCGCGAATACCGCCGGCATATCGTGCTCGACCAGCACGATCGAGACTTCCTTCCGCAGCTCCTGAAGCAGTAGCACCATGCGCTGGGATTCGGTGACGCCAAGACCCGCCATCGGCTCGTCCAGCAGCAGCAGCTTCGGCTTGCTCGCGAGCGCGACCGCGAGCTCGATCTGGCGGCGCTCGCCATGGCTGAGCCTGGACACCAGGACATCGGCGCGATGGCCGAGCCCGACGCGGTCGAGCGCGGCATGGGCGGCATCGCGCAGGCCCTTCTCCTTGCGCGCATTGGCGAAGAAGCGGAACGAGTGGCCTGCATGCGCCTGCGCCGCCAGCGCGACATTGTCGGCGGCGGTGAAGTCGAGCAGCAGCGAGGTGATCTGGAACGAGCGTGCCAGCCCCAGCGCGCAGCGGCGATAGGCCGGCAGATAGGTGATGTCGCGGCCGCCGAGCGAGACGCTGCCGGAATGCGGTTCGAGGTGCCCGGTGAGCTGGCTGATCAGCGTGGTCTTGCCGGCACCGTTCGGGCCGATGATGGCGTGCAGCTCGCCGCTAGCTACGTCGAGCGAGACGTTGTCCGTCGCAACGATGCCGCCGAAACGGCGCACCAGTTTTTCGACGCGGAGCAGCGGTTCAGCCACGATTGAGCCTCCCGAGCAGGCCCATGATACCGCCGCGGCCGAACAGCACGATCAGCAGCAAGAGCGGGCCCATGATCAGCGCCCAGTATTCGGTGATCTGCGACAGGAATTCTTCCAGCAGCAAAAACACCACCGCGCCCATCACCGGGCCGAACAGCGTGCCCATGCCCCCCAGGATCACCATCACCATGAGGTCGCCGGAGCGGGTCCAGTACATCACGGCCGGGCTGATGAAATCGGTGTTGTTGGCGAGCAGTGCGCCGGCAAGGCCGCACATCATACCGGAGATGACGAAGCAGACGAGCTGGTAGCGTTTTGCCGGAAAGCCGATCGCCTGCATCCGCTGCTCGTTGGAGCGCAGGCCCTGCAAGACGAGGCCGAAGCGCGAATTGGCGATGCGCCAGATCAGGACGACCACGGCGAACAGGCAGGCGAGGCAGAGATAATAGAATTGCGTGCGGTTCGACAGGTTGATCAGGCCGGAGAAGTCGCTGCGCTTGTAGACGGTGAGACCGTCATCGCCGCCGTAACGCGCGAGGCCCGAGGCGACGTAATAGGCCATCTGCGCGAAGGCCAGCGTGATCATGATGAAGTAGACGCCACGCGTGCGCAGCGAGAGCGCGCCGATCACCAGTGCATAGATCGCGGAAGCTGCGAGCGCGACCGGGAACTGGATGAAGCCGGAGCCGACGCCTTCCTGCGCGAGCATGCCGACCGCGTAGCCGCCGATGCCGAGATAGGCGGCGTGGCCGAAGCTCATCATGCCGCCAAAACCCATGATGAGGTTGAGGCTCGCGGCCGCCAGCGCCAGGATGACGATGCGGGTAAACAGCGTCAGGATGAAGATGTTGCCGGACAGCTGCGAATAGAGCGGCAGCAGCACGAGGCCCGCCAGCATCAGGGCCGTGACGGCCTTGCTCACAGTGAAAGCCTTCATCGACGGTTGGCCGGAAACAGCCCCTCCGGGCGCACCACCAGCACGATCGCCATCAGCAGATAGATCAGCATGGACGATAGCGCGGGCGCGGCGGTGGAGGCGGCAGCGCCGCTCAGCACCTGCCGCAACAGGTTGGGCAGGAAGGCGCGGCCGAGCGTGTCGATCATGCCGACGAAGATCGCGGCGAGGAACGCGCCGCGGATCGAGCCGATGCCGCCGATCACGATGATGACGAAAGCGAGGATCAGGATGTTCTCGCCCATGCCGATCTGCACGGTGAGGATCGGCGCCTGCATCAGGCCGGCGAGGCCGGCGAGCGCGGCGCCCAGGCCGAACACCAGCGTGTAGAGCAGCTTGATGTTGATGCCGAGCGCGCCGATCATCTCGCGGTTGGAGGCGCCGGCGCGGATCAGCATGCCGATGCGGGTGCGCATCACGCCGAGATAGAGCAGCAGCGCGACCAGCAGCGCCACCACGATGATGGCGAGACGATAGGCGGGATAGTGGATGCCGGGCAGGATCGGCACCGGCACCGTGAGCCAGGCCGGCAGCGGCAGCGCAAGCCCGGCCGGACCCCAGATCAGCCGCACGGCTTCATTGAAGAACAGGATCAGGCCGAAGGTCGCGAGCACGTGGTCGAGATGGTCGCGCCCGTACAGATGCCGCAGTGCCGACATCTCCAGCACGATGCCGAGCACCAAAGTCGCACCTAACGCCAGCAGCGCACCGAGCAGGAAGCTGCCGGTCCAGGCCGCAAAGGTCGCGGCGAAATAGGCGCCCATCATGTAGAGCGAGCCGTGCGCGAGGTTGACGAGATCCATGATCCCGAACACCAGCGTCAGGCCGGCGGCGAGCAGGAACAGGAGCAGGCCGAACTGCAATCCGTTCAAGAACTGTTCGACGACGAGCAGCATCAAAACTCTTTCAGGCGCACGCGGTGTCGCGCCGATGTTCGAACTCGGTCGCCATCAGTGAAAGAGCTCCCCCTGCCTCTTCAAGGCGGAAAAATGGGTAATGGCAGTATCGTTCCGAGGCAAGAGCGATTCAACACCAGACATGCACTTTGTTGCATGCCGGTGCATGCGATCGAAATTGGCCTTGCAAGAAGGCTGCCGCGCAGGATGGGTCAACCTGCCGCACCCAAACGATCGCCCTCCCCCAGGCATGCCTGGGAGAGGGCGCGAAGGTCGACGGAAGTCGGAGAAGGCGTCTAGTGCGACGTCATCTGCCGGGGGAGATCATCCGGCTCGGCCAGCACGCTGTTCGCCGTCGAGGCTTCCAGCGCCGCCATCCGGAACAGATAGGCGAGCGTTGCCAATCCGGTGTCTTCCGCCATCTGCGCCAGCTCGAGCGCCATGTCGGACATGTAGCCGAGATTCTCGTCTTTGGTCTGCGCCATGATCTGGCTGTCCCGCATCATGTTCGACATTTCAGGCGCTCTTTCGTTGCGCGGCAGCAAGGCCGCAGAGGTTGGCACGGGCGACGGCGTCCAGACGCGGGCCGTCCTGTTGTACGATCGAATCCATGCCGATGCGATCATGCAGGGCATCGAGGGTCTCGCGGCGAATGTCGATGGTCGCCGCCATGGTCCAGGCGTTCTCCACCAGCTCCGGCAGACCAAGCGGGGTCACGACGAAGCCGGCCTCATGGAAGCGCGGCAGCCACCAGGTCTCCATGATCGCGCTGACCTGCGCGATTCCCTGATCGAGGCAGAACTCCTGCACCGCTGCCATCAGTTGCAGGTTGAGAGTGCCGTCGCGGCGATCGCGCACGACAAAGTAGCGCGACCATTCCCAGACCAGCGGATTCGCAGGGCAGCCGCGAACCGATGCCAGATGCGGGAAGACCTCGCTCATCATCGAGGGTTTGGTGGTGGGGTAGAGCCGGTGACCGCCGACGACGCGCCGGCCTTCCAGCGCAAGCAGATAGACCGTGTCCTCGTCGTCGTAGGAATCGACCTCGCGGCAATCAGGCCGGCGCAGCGTCTCCCAGTGCCGCTCCTCGACGAAGATGTCGTGGCGTAGTCGGAAGTGCTGCTCGAGTACGTCTTCGTAAAGGTGGCGATTGACCGAAGAAATTGCGTRAATCATGAAAACCCCCATTCAGCCGGAATGAGGGGCAGCCTCTGCGAAAAGAGGCAGGTTCGATATTGGGAAATTTCCCAGTACGTCGCTTAGGGATTGATGAGCTTGTTGCGAATCGCCAGTGCAACCGCATGCGTACGGTTGACGGCACCGAGCTTGCGCGCGGCGGTTGCAAGATGCTCTTCTGCGGTGCGCTGCGTGATGTGCAGGATCTCGCCGATCTCCCAGGCCGACTTGCCCTGCGAGGCCCAGGCGATCACCTCGCGCTCGCGCGGGGTGAGACGCGTCGACAGATGCGGCGCCGGATCCAGCAGGCGGCGAATATGGTCGAAGCCATACATTGCCATCAGGTGCAGTGCCGGCTTGCTGCGGGGATTGAGGTCGAGATGGACGCCGCCGAGCGACACCGCCGCCTCGTAGCCGGTGAGCCCGTGGATCGGCACGATGAAGCCGCGCGACATGCGAAAATCGCCGGCGCGGTTCATCACCTCGGCCGCGCTCGGCTCGAGCTCGGCATCATAGGGCGCTTCCGACCACTCGAACGGATTGACCGATTGCCGGCACAGCCGCACCACGGGGTCGACGCGGTCGTAATTGTTCTGGGTGTAGAGATTGAACCATCCTGCCGGCCAGCGCTTGGCGAGCACCATCTGCGCGAACCGCTGATCGGGATTCGGCAACCCCGTCACGATGATGGTCTCGAAGCCGAAGCGACCGAACGCCGCCTCAAGCGCATTCATGGCGTCCGGTACCTTGCGATAGGTCCCCAGGCCTTCGATGAAGTCGAGCGCTTCCCGGCCATAATCTACGGCGTCTACGGCGGACATCGGTGCGTTTCCTGAGCCTCGCCGTCGGTATAGCACGTATTTGGGAGCTGCCTCAATTCGCTGCTTCCGTAGTTTACCGGCCGTCGTCTGCACCCGAGATTTAATCTACTTGTGGAGGAAGTGACGTCAAGTTACACCTATGGCGTCTGAAGCGGGAAAATCACGATGGAAGACGAGGACATCGCCCTCAACAGCGTGCTCGGCCTGGAACTCAACCGCGTGTTTTTCGCCGTCCGCGAAACGGCAAACAAGCAGAAGATCATCGAGTACGCGCGCGAAGTGCTGCAGCGCGAACGCGCGGAGCGGCCCGGCAGCGCGTCGCCCGAGAGCCCGGCGAGCTAGAACGCGGTTACAGGTGAGGCGTACGTTCTGCGCGAGCGGCGCCCTTCCATTCGAACGTGCCGATTTTGGCCGAAACATTCTGACTGCGAAGTTAATCAGCAATTGTTGCCGGTGAGCGAGCTGCGCTCTTACCCTCCCCTGGAGGGGGAGGGTGAAGCGCCGCCCGCTCCGTCGCACACTTGCCGCTGGATGACATCACGGCTCTCGTGAGATGATCGCCACCACGATCCTCTTTGGGATGCCCACGACATGATGACGCTGCGCCAGGTTGAAGTGATCCGTGCCGTGATGGTGACGGGTACCATCGGCGGCGCGGCGAAGCTGCTCAACGTGTCGGCGCCGGGGATCAGCCGGCTGGTCAAATACACCGAGCGCACGCTCGGCATTCGCTTCTTCCAGCGCCAGAACGGGCGCTATTTCCCGACGCCGGAAGCCGAGAACATCTTTGAGCAGATCAACGGCGTCTACAAGAAGGTCGACGACCTCTCCGAGCTCATCTCCAAGATCGGCCGCGGCGGTTTGTCGGAATTGCGCATCGGCTCGGTGCCGAGCATCTCCCAGGTGATGGTGCCGCGCGCGATCGAGCGCGTCCGGCGCCGCTACCCCGATCTCGGCATTGACATCAACATCCTCAAGCTCGAGGAGGCCATCGACTACCTCCTGCTCGGCCGCGGCGAATGTGTGGCGATGAGCTATCGGCTCGACCATTCCGGGCTCGACTTCATGCCGCTCGCCTCGGGTGAGCTCTATTGCATCGTGCCGCCGGGTCACGAGCTTGCCGGCCGCAAGCAGGTCTCGGCGGCCGAGATCACCCGCTATCCGCTGATCGGCATCGATCCCAACGATCCCTACGGCCGGATCATGGCCGGGATCTTTGCGCGCCACCGGCTCGACTACAACATCACGATCCGCGCGCGCTTCGGCACCACGGTGTGCGCGCTGGTGAAGGCCGGGCTCGGCATCGCCATCATCGACCAGTTCACGGTGGCCCATGGCGGCTATCCGGGAATCGAGCTGTTGAAGATCACCGAGCCGACGCGGTTCGAGACCTATATCGCGGTGAAGCGCGGCGCGCCGCTGTCGCTCCATGTCGAGTATTTCATCGAGTCCCTGCGCGCCGAGATGCGCGCGGTGGAGCCGTCCCGCACCGAGGGCATGGCGGCCCCGGCACGCGGGCGGAAGAAATAACATTATGTTAGGTTTGCCCAATAAATGGGTAATTGTGTTAGGCACGGGAAAGGCTATCGTCGCAACTGGTAGCCCCCTTGGAATTGTGCGGATTTCCCCGCTAATGGCCAGGACCCAACGCTCCCAACGAGACGATAGCCAACCATGTCCAAGCGCGGATACGCCGCCAGCAAGAAGCTTCTCACCGGCCTGATCGGGGCGCCGATCGCGCATTCCGCCTCCCCTGCCATGCACGAGCGGGCCGCCGAGGCGCTTGGCCTGCGCGGTCACTACCAGCTCATCGAGGTCGCCGGCGCCGATGCGGCCGGGCTCCGCATGATGCTCGAGGGCGTACGGCGGCTCGGCTTTGCCGGCGTCAACGTGACTTACCCTTACAAGGAAGCGGTGGTCCCGCTGCTCGACGAGCTGGCGCCGGGCGCGGCCGCCATGGGCGCGGTCAACACCGTCGTCGTCAAGGACGGCCGGCTGATCGGCCACAACACCGACACGACCGGGTTTGCGCGCGCGGTCGCGCCGCTGCTGGCACCGTCCGCAAATGCAGTCGCCGTGATCGGAACGGGCGGCGTCGGCAAGGCAATCGCCTTTGCGCTGGCGAGCCTGAAGGTCTCCGGCCTCCGCATTTTCGACAGCGAGACGGCGCGCGCCGAAAAGCTCGCTTCATTGCTTGCCAGGCACGGCGGCGCCACGGTGGCGAAAAGCGTCGAGGACGCGCTCGATGGCGCAACCGGCCTCGTCAACGGCACGCCGGTCGGCATGCTGCCGAACCGGGGCATGCCGGTCCCGGCGGCCTTGCTGCACGAGAAAATGTGGGTCGCGGACGCCGTCTATTCGCCGCTGATCACGCCGCTGCTGGCGGCGGCACAGGCCAAGGGCGCGCGGATCATGACCGGGCGGGAGCTCGCGATCTACCAGGCCGCTGACGCCTTCGAATTGTTCACCGGCCTTGCCCCATCGACCGAGGTCATGGGAGAGGCATTTGACGAGGTGATGGCGGCACGAAGCGCGGCCTACCACGCCGCGTAACCGAAGCGGCCGGACACAAGGCCGCGGACAGCATCAACGAAGAGTGACCATGAAATCGACCCTAGTGGCAGGCGCCTTGCTTGCCTTCGCGACTGCAACCAGCGTCCATGCGCAGGCGATCAAGCTCGCCGACGTCGCCGAGCTCTCGGGCGGCGGCGCCACCGTCGGCACCAACTGGAAGAACGGCATCGACCTCGCGATCGAGGAGATCAACGCCAAGGGCGGCGTGCTCGGACGCAAGCTGGAGGTCACCCATGCCGATTCGCAGTCCAACCCCGGCGTTGCCCGCGCCCAGGTGCAGAAGGCGCTCGACGCCGAGCCCTATGTGCTGCTCGGGCCCGGCTATTCCGGCTCGGTCAAGGTGACGGCGCCGCTCGCGGCCGAGGCCGGCATCGCTCAGATCATGGGCGGCGAAGCCGCCGAGCTGACGCAAGCCGGCAACAAGTTCCTGTTCCGCACCTCGTTCGGCCAGCAATCGTCGATGCCGAAGGTCGCAAAGTACATCCACGACGACATGAAGGCGAAGACGGTCGCGGTGGTCTGGGTCAACAACGACTTCGGCCGTGGCGGACGCGACGTCGTCGTGAAGGAACTCGACCGGCTTGGTTCCAAGGTGGTCGCCGATCTCTCGACTGAAGCGGGACAAGCCGACTTCGCCGCCGACGTCGGTAAGATCAAGGCCGCCAATCCCGACGCCGTGTTCGTCTACCTGAATGAAGAAGAGAGCGCGCGCATCCTGAAAGAGCTGAAACGCCAGGGCGTCACCGCGCCGCTGATGGGCGAGACCACGCTGATCGGCCAGAAGGTGATCGAGCTCGCCGGCGATGCCGCCAACGGCGCGCGCGGCCATGTCGGCCTCACCACGGACGCGCCGGTCGACCTGATCAAGGCGTTCCGCGACAAGTTCGCCAAGAAGTACAATTACGTGCCCGACCATAACGGCCTGAAGGGCTATCTCGCCGTCTACATGGTGAAAGCCACCACCGAGAAGATGGGGAAGGTCGACAGCAAGGCGTTCGCCGACACGCTGCACGGCCTGACCATCAAGGCCGCGGACGAGCCGGGCATTCTGATGGACGTCACCTTCAGCGAGACCGGCGACATCGACCGGCAGAGCTTTCTGGTCGAGGTGGTCGAAGGCAAGCAGGTGGTGAAGCAGGTACTGCCCAAGGTGAAGTGACGATCTTCGCCTCTCCCCGCGCCCGTCCCGCCGAAGCTTCAGCGAAGGCGGATGCGGGGGCCTCTCTTCTCCCTCGCCCCGCTCTTCGCGGGGAGAGGGTTGGGGTGAGGGGTGATTCTGCAAGGACGGTGAGAGATGGGTTCGCGGATAGAGCCCCTCACCCCGCCCTCTCCTCGTAAGAACGGGGCGAGGGAGACGACAGAGCTGGGCGAGGGACACGAGAGGGGAAAATGTCCAATCTGTTCGATCTTCTGGTCGCGGGACTTGCCACCGGCGCGATCTATGCGCTGGTCGCGGTCGGCTTCACGCTGCTGTGGCAGACCTCGCAGACCATCAATTTCGCGCAAGGCGAGTTCGTGATGCTGCCGGCGTTCCTGATGCTGGCGGCGATGCATGCCGGCGCGCCGTTCTGGCTCGCGATCATCCTCGGCATCCTGCTCTCGATGATCCTGCTGGGCCTCGCCTTCAAGATGCTCCTGGTCGATCCGATGATGCGCCATGGCGTGCTGCCGCTGGCGATCGCGACGATGGCGCTCGCGATCGGCATCAAGGAGGCCGTGAAGCAGTTCTTCAGCGCGGAGGCCTCGCCCTTCCCCTCGATCGTGCCGACCGGTGATATCTCCATTCTCGGACATGCCGTCTCGCTGCAAAGCATCGGCGTCCTCGTCCTCGCCATTCTTGCCGTCTTCGGCCTGACGAGCCTTCTCAACCGCACCTCGCTCGGCCACCAGATGCAGGCGGCGGCGCAGAACCCGACGGTGGCGCGCATCATCGGCGTGCCGGTCGAGCGCATGATCCTGCTGACGTTCCTGATCAACGCCTTCCTGGTCGCGCTGGCGTCGCTTTTGATCACGCCGATCTATCTCGCAAAATTCTCCTCCGGCGAGGTGCTCGGCCAAGCCGCCTTCATCGCCGCGATCGTCGGCGGCTTCAACCAGGTGCGCGGCGCCATCGCCGGCGGCCTCCTGATCGGCGTGCTCGACAATCTCGCAGCCGCCTATGTCTCGACGCAGTACCGCGCCGCCGTGCCGATGATCTTCCTGATCGCCGTCATCCTGTTCCGGCCGCAGGGCTTGCTCGGCCGCGCCGAGGAGCGCACCGTATGAGCGGCTTCGCCAAACCGTTGAAGATCGCGCTCGGCCTCATCGTCATTGCCGGCCTGATCATCGTCCCCATGAACTTCAACCGCTACGGCCTGTTCATCCTGAGCCAGTGGGCGGTGATGAGCATCGCCGCGATGGGGCTCAATTTGACGCTCGGCTATGCCGGCCAGGTCTCGCTGGCGCAAGGCGCCTTCGTCGGCATCGGCGCCTATGCGGCCGCGATCATGACCACCCATGGCTGGCCGCTGCCGGCGGCGATCGTAGTCGCGATTGCCTTGAGCTTCGCGGTCGGCTGGGTGCTCGGCTATCCCGCTCTGCGCGTGCAGCACCATTACCTCGCCTTCGTCACCCTCGCCTTCTCCACCCTCGCCTTCCTGGTGTTCCGCAACGAAAGCTGGCTCACCGGCGGCATCTACGGCATCTCCAACATTCCGCGGCCGCACATCTTCGGCATCGCGACCAGCAAGCCGCTACCGTTCTACTATGTCTGCCTCGGCTCGCTTGCGGTCGTGTCGCTGGCGGTGTGGTGGCTGATCCGCTCGCCCTGGGGCCGCGCCTTCATGGCATTGCGCGAAAATCCGCTGCGCGCGCAGTCGCTCGGCGTCGACACAAGGCGCTATACGCTGATGGCGTTCGCGATCGGCTCGGCGCTCGGCGGCGTCGCCGGCGCGCTCTATGCGCCGCTGACACAATATATCGATCCCGTGCCGTTCAACCTGTCGCTCTCGCTCGACCTCTTGATGATGGTGATCGTCGGCGGTGCCGGCTTCTATTTCGGCCCGTTCCTCGGCGCGATGATCGCGGTGCTGTTGCCGGAATGGCTGCGCTTCACGGAAGGGTATTATCTGATGCTCTACGCGGTCGCGGTGATGCTGCTCTTGATCTGGTCGCCGACCGGCATTCTGGGGATTCTCGATCGCTATCTCGCCGAGCGCCGCACCAAGGCGGCCTCCGCGCTGCGCGCCGTGGCAAAGTCCCGGCTGGAGACGGTGCAATGAGCGCGGTCCTGGAAGTCACCGGCATCAAGAAGAATTTCGGCGGCATCAGCGCGGTCGATGGCGTCTCATTCGACGTCCGCGAGGGCGAGATCCTCGGCCTGATCGGCCCGAACGGCTGCGGCAAGTCGACCCTGTTCAACTGCATCCTCGGCCAGCTCACACCATCAGGCGGCGAGGTCAAGCTCGACGGCAAGGTGGTCACGGGCCTGCGTCCTGCCGAGCTCAACAAGCTTGGGGTCAGCCGCACCTTCCAGCTCTTGCAGGTCTTCCCAAAGCTCTCGGTGCGCGAGAACCTGATCCTCGCGGGGCAGGAGCACCAGGGCAGCATGGCCTCGCGCCTGGTCGGCCGTTCCGATGCCGGGCTGACTGAGGCGGCCAACCAGATGATCGGCTTCTTCAAGCTCGACCATCTCGCCGACGAGCCGGCCGGCGGGCTCTCCTATGGCCAGCAAAAACTGCTCGATGCCGCGATGGCCTTCATGGGCGGGCCACGCCTCGTCCTGCTCGACGAGCCCGCCGGCGGCGTCAACCCGTCGATGCTGTCGGACCTGAAGGATCGCCTGGTCGCGATCAACCGCGAGAAGAACGCGACCTTCGTCGTGATCGAGCACAACATGGAATTCGTGATGTCCCTGTGCTCGCGCGTGATGGTCATGGCGGAGGGCAAGGTGCTGGCGATGGGGCGGCCGGACGAAGTGCGGAAAAATCCCGCCGTGATCGAAGCCTATCTCGGACATTAGGAAGCCATCATGAGCGACCCGATCCTCTCGGTTCACAATCTCGTCGGCGGCTACGGCAAGATGACGATCCTGAACGGCACGACATTCGCCGTGCCGCAGGCGACCATCACCACGATCATCGGCCCCAACGGTGCCGGCAAGTCGACCGTGTTCAAGGCGATCTTCGGCCTGTTGAAGCTGCGCGAAGGCAAGATCACCTTTGCCGGCCGCGACGTCACCAATTTGAGCCAGCGCGCGCTGCTCAATGCCGGCATCTGCTACGTGCCGCAGGGCCGCAACATCTTTCCCGAGCTGTCGGTGCGCCACAATATCGAGCTCGGCGGCGTCTCGGCCGGCAAGGGCATCGACCTGCCCGCACGGATCGAGGCCGCGCTCGACCTGTTTCCCGCGCTGCGCCGCAAGTCGGTGCAGCAGGCCTCCACGCTCTCCGGCGGCGAGCAGAAGCAGCTCGAGATCGCGCGCTCACTGCTGCTCGAGCCCAAGCTAGTGCTGATCGACGAGCCCTCGATCGGCCTGTCGCCGCTGATGGTGCAGCAGACCTTCGACATCCTGAAAGGCTTGCGCGACCGCGGCGTCACCATCCTGATGATCGAGCAGAACGCGCGCTCGGCGCTGGAGATTTCCGACATCGGCATCGTGCTCGAGCTCGGCCAGACCCGCATGGTCGATGGCGCGAAGCGAATTCTGAACGATCCGCGCATCGGCCAGCTCTTTCTCGGCGGCGCCATGGAGGACAACGCAGCATGAACAAGCGTTCGATCGCGACCGTCTCGCTCTCAGGCAGCCTGGACGAAAAGCTCCGCGCCATCGCATCAGCCGGGTTCGACTCGGTCGAGATCTTCGAGAACGATCTGCTGTCGTTCGGCTCGGGCCCGCGCGAGGTGGCGCAGCTGTGCAAGGACCTCAATCTCGAGATTTGCGCATTCCAGCCGTTCCGCGATTTCGAGGGCATGCCGGAGCCGCAGCGGACGCGCAACTTTGCCCGCGCCGAGCGAAAGTTCGATCTGATGCAGGAGCTCGGCACCGACCTGCTGCTGATCTGCTCCAACGTCTCGCCCGCCTCGCTCGGCGGCATCGATCGCGCCGCGGACGATTTTCGCGAGCTCGGCGAGCGCGCGGCCAAGCGCGGCTTGCGCGTCGGCTATGAGGCGCTGGCCTGGGGCCGCCATGTCAACGACTACCGCGACGCCTGGGAGATCGTACGCYGCGCCGATCATCCCGCGATCGGCGTCATCCTCGACAGCTTTCATGCACTCGCGCCCGGCTTTCCGGTTCGCGCCATGGCCTCGATCCCCGGCGACAAGATCTTTCTGGTGCAGCTCGCCGACGCGCCGAAGCTCGAGCTCGACATCCTCTCGTGGAGCCGGCACTTCCGCTCCTTCCCCGGTCAGGGCGACCTCCCGGTCGGTGAATTCATGCAGGCCATCGCGGCGACCGGCTATGCCGGGCCGCTTTCGCTCGAAATCTTCAACGACCAGTTCCGCGCCGGCTCGTCCGCGCAGACCGCGGTCGACGGCCTGCGTTCGCTCATCCTGCTGGAAGACCAGCTCGCACCTGATTGGCCGAAGCTTGTCAGCGAGCCGCTGGCGCCGAAGGCCAGGAGCCATGGCACCGGCTTCATCGAGTTTGCCGTCAACGAGACCAAGGCGGTCGACCTCGCCCGCCTGTTCGCGCAGCTCGGCTTTCGCAAAACCGGCAAGCATCGCAGCAAGGCCGTGGAGCGCTGGTCGCAGGGCAAGGTCGAGCTCGTGATCAATTGTGAGACCGACGGCTTTGCGCATTCGCATTACGTCACGCACGGCCCCGGCGTCTGCGCGATTGCGCTCGACGTCGACAATGCCGGTCTTGCCATGCAGCGCGCCGAAGCGCTGAAGACGCGCACCTTCTACCAGCCGGTCGGGCCGGGCGAGCTGGAGATTCCCGCGATCCATGGCGTCGGCGGTAGCCTGCTCTATTTCCTCGACCAGGCCGGCAAGAACTGGGATACCGATTTCGAGCCGGTCGCAAGTGACGCGAACGCCGACGCCCTGCTCGCCGTCGATCACATCGCGCAGTCGATGCCCTATGACGAGATGCTGTCCTGGCTGCTGTTCTACACCGGCATCCTCGACCTGAAGCGGCTGCCGCAGATGGAAATCGCCGATCCGCGTGGCCTCGTGCAGAGCCAGGCCGTCGTCAACGCCGACCAGAGCCTGCGCTTCGTGCTCAACGGCTCATCCGCCAACCGTACCCTGCCGGCGCGCTTCATCTCGGAGTTCTTCGGCTCGGGCGTGCAGCACGTCGCGTTCTCCTGCCGGGACATTTTTGCGACGGTCGCCGCGATGCGCAAGCGTGGCGCGGATTTCCTGGATATCCCTGATAATTACTACGACGACATCGAAGCCAAATATGACCTCGCGCCCGACCTGATGGCGCAGCTGCGCGCCAACCACATCCTCTACGACCGTGAGGGCGACGGCGAGTTCTTCCAGGTCTACACCCACATCTTCGACGAGCGCTTCTTCTTCGAAATCGTGGAGCGAAGGGATTATCAGGGCTTCGGCGCAGCCAATGCCGGGATCAGGCTTGCGGCGCAGGCCCGCGAGGTAAGGCCCGCGAACATGCCGCGGGTGTAGGTCTGTTTCCCCTCTCCCCTTGTGGGAGAGGGTGCCTCGCGAAGCGAGGCGGGTGAGGGGTATCTCTCCGCAGACTCGATAGAAGTTGCTTTGCGGAGCCGACCCCTCATCCGGCGCTTCGCGCCACCTTCTCCCACAAGGGGAGAAGGGAGCGCACCGTGCTTGTGGCTAAATCAGCCTCACTTCATCGCACACTTGTCGTGGAATCGATCCTGGTCGTTCTCCACGATCGTCGCGACCGTCTTCAGCGAGAGCTGGCCTTCGCCGTCCTTGACCACGTCCTGGAGATAGAAGCTCTGCACCGGGATGTGGTTCTTGCCGTATTTGAACGGGCCGCGCAGCGACTTGAAGTTGGCCTTCTCCATCTCGGCCTTCATCGCGTCCTTCTTGCTGGTGTCGCCCTTCACCGCGACCACCGCGCTGTTGATGAGCTGGGCGGCGTCATAGGCCTGGGCGCCGTAGTAGGTCGGGCGCAGGTTGGTGTACTTCTTGCGGTAGTCGGCGACGAAGCGCTTGTTCTGCTCGTTTGGGAGGTCGTTGACCCATTCCTGCGCGCCGGGCACGCCAAGCGCGTTCTCCTTCTGGAGCGGCAGCGACAGCTCGTCGACCGTGAAGGCGGTATAGAGCGGCATCGTGCTCTTCAGGCCGGCCTGCGCATATTGATTGAGGAACTGCACGCCGGCCGCACCGGGATAGAACACGAAGATCGACTCGGCGCCCGAGGCGCGCGCCTTGGAGAGTTCGGCGGAGAAGTCGAGCTGGCTCGGCCAGACCGTGTACTCCTCGCCCTTGACCTCACCCTTGAACGTGCTCTTCAGGCCCGCGAGCATGTCCTTGCCGGCCGCGTAGTTCGGCCCGATCAGGAACACGCTCTTGACGCCCTTCTGGTTCATGTAGAGGCCCATGGCGGCGGGCGTCTGGTCGTTCTGCCAGGAGGTCGAGAACACGTAAGGCGAGCACAGTTCGCCGGCGAGCTGCGACGGACCGGCATTGGCCGAGATCAGGAAAGTCTGCGAATCCACCGCGGTCTTGAGCGAGGCCAGGAGCACGTTCGACCAGATGTAGCCGACGATGAAATCGACCTTGTCGGACTGCACCAGCTTCTCGGTCTTCTGCTTGCCGACATCGGGCTTCTGCCCGTCGTCCTCGTAGATCACCTCGACCGGCTTGCCGTCCATCTTGCGGCCGATGTGGTCGAGCGCGAGCTCGAAGGAATTGCGCATGTCGTTGCCGATCACGGCGGTCGGGCCGCTGAAGGTCGAAACGAAGCCGATCTTGATGGTGTCGCCGGCGAAAGCCTGATTTGCCAGCACCAGCGCCGCTGCGCCCGCCAGCCAGAATGCCGTCCTCATAACCACTCCCCTCCTTATTATTGATCCCGGAAACGGGGTGATCGCCGCCCCCGGGTCGTCTCTATTGAACGTAAAATCTGTCGCGCCGCCAATGGCTCAGCGCCCGCCCCTGCACCATATTTCGCCCCAATCGAGGATGGCAAGAAATATAATTCTACTCACTTCGACCAAGGCTGCGGCGCTTTTTCGCGGGATGACGATACGCCCAGCCTATGCCGCGATTGATGACGGCTATTGGACTACGGCGCCCAATGCGCACTTACATGAAGGAGAGCAGCAGCGAGATTCGAGGGTGTTATCATGGCCGCAAATCCCCACCGCGTCGTCATCGTCGGAGCCGGCTTCGGCGGGCTGGAGGCGACCTACCGGCTTGCGGGCGCGCCGGTCGAGATCACGCTGATCGACCGCCGCAACCATCATCTGTTCCAGCCGCTGCTCTACCAGGTCGCGACCGCCTCGCTCGCGACCAGCGAAATCGCCTGGCCGGTCCGGCATCTGATGCGCGACCGGCGCGAGGTGACGACCCTGTTTGCGACGGTGAGCGGCGTCGATGCCGACCGGCGCTGCGTGCTGATCGACGACGGCAGCGAGGTGCCCTACGACACGCTGGTGCTCGCCACCGGCGCGCGCCACGCCTATTTCGGCCATGACGAGTGGGAGCAGTTCGCCCCCGGCCTGAAGACGCTGGAAGACGCGACCACGCTGCGCCGTCACATCCTGGTGGCATTCGAGCGCGCCGAGCGCGAGACCGATCCGGCCAAACGCGCGGCGCGGCTGACCTTCGTCATCGTCGGCGCCGGCCCCACCGGCGTCGAGCTCGCCGGCACCATCGCCGAAATGGCGCACCACACGCTCCCCGCCGACTTCCGCAACATCGACACCCACAAGGCACGCGTGGTGCTGATCGAGGCCGGACCGCGCGTGCTCGCGGGCTTCCCCGATGATCTCTCGGCCTATGCGCAAGCGTCGCTGGAAAAGATCGGCGTCGAGGTCGTGCTGGGCCAGGCCGTCACCGAGATCAACCGTGAGGGCGTCGTGTTCGGCGGCAAGCTGCTCGAAGCAAAGACGCGGATCTGGGCCGCCGGCGTGCGCGCTTCGCCCGCCGCCGAATGGCTGGGCGCACCAAGCGATCGCGCCGGGCGCGTGGAGGTCCAAGACGATCTGACGATACCTGGTCATCCCGAAATCTTTGCGATCGGCGACACTGTTGTGATCAACGCCTGGGAGGGGAAGCCGGTGCCCGGCATCGCGCCGGCCGCCAAGCAGCAGGGCCGGCACGTCGCCGAGACCATCAAGGCGCGCCTGCGTGGCGAGAACAAAGGTGCATTCCGTTACAAGCACTCCGGTAGCCTCGCACAGATCGGCAAGCGGCTCGCCGTGATCGATTTCGGCAAGGTCAAACTGCGCGGCACCATCGCATGGTGGATCTGGGGCATTGCCCACATCTACTTCCTGATCGGCCTGCGCCACCGCCTCAGCGTCGCCCTGAGCTGGCTCTGGATCTACGCCCGCGACCAGCGCGCGGCGAGGTTGATCACGCAGGGGAGTAGCAAGGTGGCGTAGCTCTTTCTTCCTTCTCCCCTTGTGGGAGAAGGTGGCATAGGCGGCCCTCGGCCGCCGTTCTCAAGAACGCCGAAGCAAAGCTTCGGTTATGGCGCCGGATGAGGGGTTCTCTCCACTCGCACGACCATTCGTGAGGAGAGAGACCCCTCACCCGGCTTCGCTTCGCGAAGCCACCCTCTCCCACAAGGGGCGAGGGTGCAGCAGCGCTCGTAGCTATTTTTTACTTCACCAACTCACATCCGCCCTCCGCGAGCGGCCGGAACGCCTGGTCCGCTGGGATCGTCGAGACCAGCTTGTAGTAGTCGTACGGATATTTCGACTCCTCCGGCTTCTTCACCTCGAACAGATACATGGGATGCACGACGCGGCCGTCCTGGCGGATCGTGGTGTCGCCGAACAGCTTGTCCTTACCCCTGAACTTCTTCATCTCGGGCACGGCGTCCTTCGCATTGTCGCTGCCGGTCGCGGCGACCGCGTTCAGATAAGCGAGCGTCGAGGCATAGACACCGGCCTGGTTGCCGCTCGGCATCTTGCCGTTCATGCCGGGCCGCGCGGCGAAGCGTTTTGCAAACGCGCGGGTGTCGTCGTTCATGTCCCAGTAAAACGCTTCCATGAGCTGGAGGCCCTGGGCGACCTTGATACCCATGCCATGGACGTCGTTGATGAAGAGCAGGAAGGCGACGAGCTTCTGCCCGCCTTGCTGGATGCCGAACTCGGCAGCCTGCTTCACCGCGTTGATGGTGTCGCCGCCGGCATTGGCGAGGCCGACCACCTGCGCTTTCGAGCCCTGCGCCTGCAACAGGAAGGAGGCGAAGTCGGAGGTGCCGAGCGGATGTTTCGAGGAGCCAAGCACCTTGCCGCCATGCGCCTCGATGTATTTCTGCGCCTCCGCCTCGATGCCCTTGCCAAGCGCATAGTCGACCGTGAGGAAATACCAGTCCTTGCCGCCGCGCGCCATCATCGCCGCCGCGGTGGTGTTGCCGGTCGCCCAGGCATCGTTGACCCATTGGATCGTATTGGGCGAGCAGGCCTTGCCGGTGAGATCCGAGCTCGCCGTGGACGACGCCAGGAAGGTCATGCGGCTGTCGCGCAGCAGCGTGTTGATGGAGAGGCCGACGGCCGAATTCGGCACGTCGACGATGGCATCGACACCCTCGACATCGAGCCATTTGCGCGCGATCGCGTTGCCGACATCGGCTTTGTTCTGGTGGTCGGCATAGACGATCTCGACCTTGATGTTCTTGCCGCCGCCATTGAAATCCTCGGCCGCCATGCGCGCGGCCTCGACCGAGCCCATGCCGTTGGTGTCCTGGAAGATGCCCGAGATGTCGTTGAGCACGCCGATGCGCACGACATTGTCGGAGATCTCGGCGCTTGCCGCGCCGCTCATCAGGCTCGCCGCCAGCGCGAGCGTCCATTTCAGGTGTTTCATCGTTCCCTCCCCTTTGTGTGTCGCGCCGGTCGCCGCCGGAATGTTCTGGAATTCAGACCTGCCGTTCCGGCAATCTCAGCACCAGTCCGTCGAGCACGGGCGTGATCATGATCTGACAGGCCAGCCGGCTGTTCGGCAACCGCTCGGCGGCGGTGCCGTCGAGCAGCGCGTCTTCGTCATCAGCCATCGCCGGCAGGCGCGCGAGCCAGGCTGCGTCGATATAGACGTGGCAGGTCGCACACATGGCATTGCCACCGCACTCGGCCAGGATGCCGTCGAGACCATGGCGGGTCGCGGCCTGCATGGCGCTTTCGTCGCCTGAAGTTTCGACACGATCGGACTTGCCGTCGGCATGGATGAAAGTGATGGCGGGCATCAAGGCTCCTCGTCAGGCCGGGGTGATGGTGACAGGCAGGCTGTCGAGCCCGCGCAGCGTGTTGTTGAAGCGGCGTTTCGGCTCGCCCGTGATCTCGATCTTCGCGATACGCCGCGCCAGCGCCGTCAGCATCACTTCGCCTTCGAGGCGCGCGACGAGCTGGCCGACGCACATGTGGATGCCGGAGCCGAAGCCGACATGGCCGGACGAGCGGCGCGTGATGTCGTAGCTGTCGGGCTTGTCCCAGCGGCGCGGATCGCGATTGGCGGCGGCAAGGAACATCAGCACCTTCTCACCTTCGCCGATCGTCGCACCTGACAGCTCGACCTCACGTGTGGTGGTGCGGAAGAAGGTCTGCACCGGGCTTTCGAAACGAACCGCTTCCTCGAAGGCGCTCCGCGCGAGCGTGAAATCGCCGCGCAGGCGCTGCCATTGTTCGGGGAAGCGCGCGAGGCAATAGACGGCCGCGCCGATGCCGTTGACAGTGGTGTCGAGACCAGCCGACAGCAGCGAGCGCACCAGCAGTGGCGCTTCGGTGGCCGTGATCGCGCCCTCGTCGACCTGGGCATGAATGCAGGCGCCGAAGCCGCCGGGCGCAAGGTTCTCGCGCTGGCACTGCTCGGCAACATAGGCTTGATGGGGCGTCGAACGCGCAATCGCCTGCCGGCGCAGCTCGTTGGGCGGCCCGAATGCGTTGAACACGACGCTCGCGTAGGGAATCAGATGCTCGCGCCCCTCGGATTTCAGCCCGAGCGCATCCGGGAAGATCGAGAGCGGATAGGCCTCGGCGAGGTCGGCGATCGCGTCGAAGCTGCGCCTTTCGATCAGCGCGTCCACCCGCTCCTCGGCCGCCGCGGCAAAGCGGTCGCGCACCTGCTTCATCACGGTCGGCGACAGCACCTTCGAGAGCACGGCGCGGGTCCGCGTATGCGCGGGCGGATCGGCCTCGAGGATCAGGCTCGGCGGCCGCCACGGCGTCTCCTTCTTGAAATCGGAGAGGCCGACGCCGCGGCTGGAGCAGAACGTCGCGGGATCGTTCAGCACGGCGTGGACCTCGGCATAGCGTGCCACGCCGTAGACGTTCCACTTGTCGAGATAGACGACCGGACCTGCCTCCCGCAGCAGCTCGTGCGTGGGATAGGGGTCGGCGAAAAAATTGATGTCGAAGGGATCGACGTCGAGATGCGGGACGCCTGATACGGCGGAGCCAGGTGCGCTCATTGGAGTCCTCCCTCATTTTGATCTTGTGAAAGGGCCGCGCTTGCCCTTAGGTCTTCGGACACGCCGCGAGACAAAAGACCGATATGCCGCCGTCTTCGACCAGAGCCCGCCAAAGGCCCGCACCCGCCGAAACCGGGCCGACGCTCGATCTCGACCGTTATGTCCCGGCTTTCATCACCTTCATCGCCAACAAGCTCTCGAACAGCGCCACCGCGTTCTACCAGCGCGAGTTCGGCGTCAACGTCACCGAATGGCGGATCATGTCGCTGCTGGCGATCGAGCCCGGCATTCCCGCCTCGCGGATCTGCCACGTCATCGGTTTTGACAAGGGGCCGGTGAGCCGGACGCTCGCGGGGCTGGAGAAGCGCGGACTGGTCTCGATTCGAACCGACCCGAACGATGGCCGCACCCATTCGATCTCGCTGACGGCGAAGGGCCGCGCCACCCATGACAAGGTGATCGTCGCGGCGTTCGATCGCGAGCGGCGGCTGTTGTCCTGCCTGAGCAAGGACGAGCGCGAGGTGCTGATCGATCTGCTGCGCCGGCTGCACGAAAATCTCGGCGCAGTGACCGGCAGCAGCACCACCTGACGCGCGCGTGAAGCGCGCGGCATCGCCGCCTTCAGGCATACGCCGGCATTTGCCCGCGGCACCCTCTCTGCCGAGCATCGTTTCCTCCAGGATCAGGCGCAGCGGTTCCCCCGCCGTCATCCTTGTCTGGAACGGTTCGCATAAATTAGTTGCTTAAGCAACAAAAAGAATCATGCAGGATATTGCGGCAGAATGGCTGGCGTATTTTGCGAGCTGCTCGACCCATCCCCGTCATTGCAAGCGCAGCGAAGCAATCCAGAGCCCCACCGGGGAAAGATTCTGGATTGCTCGCTGCGCTCGCAATGACGATGTGGACAGAGCGTGGCCTCACTCCGACTTGATCTGCCAGTGGCTACAGACCGATCCACTCACCCGACGCATCATCATGCACCCGCGCCACCGCATCGGTACGCCGCGTCAGCACGGCGCGCTGGTTGATGTAACCCTTGTCGGTGATCTCTCCTCCGTCAACCGACGGCGGCTCGGCGAGCAGCAGCGCGCGCGTCGCGTGGCCGGAGGAGTTGGTGCCCTGCTGCTTCAGCTTCGCCAGGCCCTGCGCGATCGCAGCCCTGACCCTCTCATCGCCAAGCACATCGTTGACGCCTGCCGTCTCGGGCAAGCCGGCATGGGCACGGCACGCGGCCATGTTCGGGAAGACCAGGAAGCGCACCTCGTCGCCGCCATGGCCGACGACGACGATATCCTGCGCCAGCGGCGCGAGTGCCGCGATGCCGGCGACGCGCAGCGTGCCGACGCTGACCCAGGTGCCGGAATTGAGCTTGAAGTCTTCCGCAACACGACCATCGAAAAACAACCCGCGCTCCGGCCTGTTCGCATCGGCAAGCTTCACGGCATCGCCAATGAGATAAAAGCCCTCGTCGTCGAAAGCCTGCTTCGTCAGCTCCGGCGCCTTCCAGTAACCCGGCGTGACATTGGGGCCGCGCACGCGCACCTCCAGCTTGTCGCCGGACGTGACGAGCTTCAGTTCCGTCCCGGGAATGGGCACGCCGATATTGCCCGAGCGCTCCGCGAGAAAATGACAGTCGGTCGCGAGCGGTGACGTCTCGGTCGAGCCCCAGGCCGACACCATCGGCAGCGGACGACCAACAGTCTCCACCGAAAGCTGTTCGAGCGCGTCCCAGAGGTTCTGCGGCAGCGCGGCGCCGGCATAGAAGGCGAATTTCACTTCGCCGAAGAAGCGGCGGCGCAGCTCCTCGTCGCCGCGCAGCGCTGCGATCAGCATGTCGAAGCCGCGCGGCACGTTGAAATAGACCGTCGGCATCACGCTCTTCAGATTGGCGAGTGACGTTGCGAAGAGACCGGGCGCGGGCTTGCCGCCGTCGATATAGAGCGACCCGCCGTTGCGCAGCACGAGGTTGAAATTGTGGTTGGCGCCGAAGGTATGGCTCCAGGGCAGCCAATCGAGAATGACGAGATCGCTGGCAGCCTGCTCCAGGAACGTCCAAGTTTGCGCCTTGGCCTGCTGGCTCGAGGTCAGCATGCGCTGGGTGTTGATGACGGCTTTCGGCGTGCCGGTCGAGCCCGAGGTGAACAGGAATTTTGCGATCGTGTCCGGTGTCACCGCGGCGAAGGCTTTTGCGACGTCGCCCGTTTCGGGCGTCGCCGCGATGTCACGGAAGGCCAGCGCATCGGCATCGCCAGCATTGCCACTGATGATCTGCGCCTCGTGCAGCGGCTTGATCGCGGCGAGTGCGGCAGCGAATGGCTTGGTTGCAGAGACATAGATGACGCCCGGCTCGAGCAGCGCGATCATGCTCTTGAGCTTGTCGAAATCTTTCGACATCAGCGAATAGGCCGGCGAGATCGCGGCCGAGGGAACGCCGACATGCTGGGCGGCCAGCGCAAGCAGCGCGTGGTCGATGCTGTTGTCGGAGAGGATGACGACGGGATGCTCGGCGCTGAGCTCTTGCGCCAAAATCCAGCTCGCTGCTGCGCGTACCCGCCGCAGGGCGCCCGCGTAGGTCATGGTGGCCCAGGGCGTGTCGGCGTTGTCACGCTCGGCGAGGAAGATCGTGTCAGGCGTCTGCCGCGCAAAATGCTCCAGCCAGTCGCCGATGCAGCGGGCACTGCCGCGCAAGGGCTCCGGCGAGCGCAGCACGATGCTGCCGTCGGCGCGACGCTCGGCGACGGTCTTGGGTGTTGCGAACAGGCTCGAAGCGTCACCGCGTGCGGCGGTTGTCATGGTTTCCTCCTCGCCCTTATCAAGGGATCGGCTACAGCCTCGTTCCGGGCCGCTTTGGCCATATTGTTGGGCACGACAATTGTTGTCGTCAACAACAATCTTCCACGGGGGCCTTCGGGGCGCTAAGGTTGCACGGCAGGAGAGATCACGTGACAGCCAGCGCAGCCCGAACTGAGCCCCGCCCCTACCCACGCAAGCGTGCCGGCAACGGCGCGGCGCGGCCGAACGACGCGGACGAGATCGGCCTCGACGCACTGGTCGGGCACGCCGGTTATGCGGTGCGGCGCTTCCAGATCTGGATCTTTCAGGACTTCATCAAGACGCTCGGCGAGGTCGACATCAAGCCGACGCAGTATTCCGTGCTGACGGTGATCGGCGCCAATCCGGGCCTGTCGCAGATGGCGGTGGCGAAGCGTCTCGGCATCGAGCGCGCCCGGCTGGTGCATCTGCTCGACAGCCTCGAACAGCGCAAGCTGGTGAAGCGGATCAAGTCGAAGGCAGACCGCCGCTCTCACGCGCTGCACCTCACCGCACCGGGTGAGACGGCGCTGGCGAAGTTCAAGCGTCTCGCTGCCGAGCACGAGCGGCATGTCGTGGAGAAGATCGGCAAGGAGAACCGGGAGCGGCTGCTCCAGATCCTCGCCGGCTTCACCTGATCGACGCTGCCCAATATTTGCGCAAATGCCCGTATCGGGGCGCTGGCACGACGGCCCAACAATCCTCGAAATATCTTACAAGCCACTGATCCTTCGATAATATCCGAGGCATCGCGCCTGCCCGGATTGTGTACACAATGGCACATCGCTTGCTTCAATCCGGGTAAGACCTGTTGCCGGAGTTTTGTCACCATGGGGGCTGAAATGGGGGCTGAGCAGCCTGAAACGATCGCCGCGATTGTGGCCGCGCATCGCGCGGGCGCGATCACGCCTGCGCAGACCGTCGCGCGAACCTATCAGCGCATCCGCGATCACAACGATCCCGCAATCTTCATCAGCCTGCGCGACGAGAAGGACGCGATCGCGGAAGCCGAGAAGCTTGGCGCAAGGGATGCCACCAGCCTGCCGCTCTACGGCGTGCCGGTTGCGGTCAAGGACAATATCGACGCGCTCGGGTTTCCGACCACCGCGGCCTGCCCGGCCTTCTCGTATACGCCGACGCACGATTCGACCGCGGTGGAACGCCTGCGCGCGGCCGGCGCGATCATCATCGGCAAGACCAATCTCGACCAGTTCGCAACCGGCCTCGTCGGCGTGCGCTCGCCTTATGGCATCCCCAAGAATTCGATCCGCGAGGATCTCATTCCCGGCGGATCGAGCTCGGGATCGGCGGTCGCGGTCGGTGCCGGACTGGTGCCGCTGTCGCTGGGCACGGACACCGCCGGCAGCGGCCGGGTGCCGGCGATGCTCAACAACATCGTCGGGCTGAAGCCGAGCCTCGGCATGATCTCGACTGCCGGCCTGGTGCCGGCCTGCCGCACGCTCGATTGCATCTCGGTGTTCGCATTGACCGTCGACGACGCCGCGCTGGCACTCGCCGTGATGGCGGGTCCAGACCAGGCCGATCCGTTCTCGCGTGACCGGCCGCTGGGCGCGATCACGCCGCCCCCCACGAATTTGCGCCTCGGCGTACCTCGCAACGGACAACTGATCTTCTTCGGCGACAGGAAGGCGGAAGCCGCTTACGGCGATGCGCTGAAGCGCTGGACCGCGCTCGGCGCTGAGCTTGTCGAGTTCGACCTCGAGCCGTTCTACGAGACGGCGCGGCTGCTCTATGAGGGGCCGTGGGTCGCCGAGCGTTATCTCGTGATCAAGGATCTGCTGGCGTCCGCGCCTGATTCGATTCATCCGGTGACGCGCGAGATCACCGCCGCCGGCGTGCGGCTGACCGCTGCGGAAACCTTCTCTGCGCTCTACCGTTTGCAGGGCTTGCGCAAGATCGCCGAGCGGACCTTTGCGAACATCGACGCGCTGGTGCTGCCGACGGCGCCGACCGCGTATACGACGGCGCAGGTGCTGGCCAATCCGATCGAGCTCAACAGTCGGCTCGGCACCTACACCAATTTCGTCAATCTGCTCGATCTCTGTGGTCTTGCGGTCCCTGCATCGATGCGCGCGGATGGCATTCCGTTCGGCATCACGCTGCTCGCGCCTGCGGGGCGCGATGCGCTGCTTGCGAGCATCGGCCGTGCATTCCATGCGGATACGAAACTGACCGTCGGCGCGAAGGGCGTTGCGCAGGCACCGCTGGCGCCGCTCGCAGCAAACGGCAGCGACGAGATTCCGATCGCGGTCGTCGGCGCGCACCTGTCCGGCATGGCACTGAACGGCGAATTGCAGGCATTGAACGGTCAACTGATCGAAGCGACCAAGACCGCGCCCGACTACAAGCTCTACGCACTCAAGACCACGCCACCGAAGCCGGGCATGCTGCGCGTCGAGGCTGGCACGGGCGCGTCGATCGAGCTGGAGATCTGGTCGCTGTCGTCGTCGGCTTTCGGCAAGTTCGTGAATGCGATTCCCGCGCCGATGGCAATCGGCACAATCAGGCTTGCGGATGGCCGCAGTGTGAAGGGGTTTCTCGTCGAGCCGGAGGTGCTGGGCGAGGCGCGGGACATCACGGCGTATGGTGGCTGGCGGAAGTTCATGGCGGAGGCCGCGACGGCGTAGGTCTCGTAGGGTGGGCAAAGCGTAGCGTGCCCACCATCACTATTGGCCAGGAGAGACGGTGGGCACGGTGCCTTGCGCCTTTGCCCACCCTACGGTATCGCGTTTGCCGCTCTAAACCGACACCGCGTAAATCTCATACTCCCCGCGCACCAGCTCGATATGCGCTCGCATGGCGGCGGCGGCGCCCTGCTTGTCGCCGCGCATGATGGCAACGACGACGCGGTCGTGCTCGGCTTGCGACTTTGCCAATCGGCCGAGGTTGCGGAACTGGGCGCGGCGGAACGGTTGCACGCGGACGCGCGTCGCCAGCGTGATCTCGGCGATGTAGCCGTTCCGCGATCCCGCATAGATCGCATTGTGGAAGCGCTCGTTGACCTCGTGGAAGCGATCGGGATTGCCGGCGTAACTGAGCACGCGCAGCTCTTCGTGGATGGCTTCGAGACCGTGGCGCTCGGCAGTGGACATGCGCTCGGCGGCAAGGCCCGCGCACAGCGCCTCGAGCTCCGCCATTGCCTCGAACATGCTCTTGAGACGYTCGACCGAGGGCTGCGCCACCACCGCGCCGCGATGGGCGCGCGATTCGACGAGGCCGCTCGCCACCAGCTGGCGCAACGCCTCGCGGACCGGTGTGCGCGAGACGCTGAAGCGCCGCGCGATGTCGGTTTCATCAAGCGGCGCGCCGGGCGCCAGGGTTCCACGCACGATCTCGTCGGCGAGTTGAAGCCGCAGTTCCTCGGCGCGCGTGATCTTGTGCAGGCTGGGCTGGGCCCGGTCGACGCGCGGCACCACCGGCTCGGCCGGCAATATTCCGGGCGGAAGATCGTCAAGCGTCATACGATCAGGTCTCTTTCGACTCGTCGATGATGCTGACATGGGCGGCGACGACGCGCCAGCCCTCCGCGAAGCGAATCCAGGTCTGCATTTGCCGGCCGACCTTGCCGGGAGCCGTGTCGCGGTAGAACAGAGTGGAGGCCACGGCCGTGTCGCGGCCATAGCTGGTGATCACGGTTTTCGCGGTGCGGCGGTTCAGGCCGACCGGCGAGCGGCCGGCGCGGAAGCCGGAGATCGCCTCATAGCCGTAAAGGTTCTCGCCGATGCCGTAGCGCAGCGTGCGGGGATCGTTGCGGAACAGCTCGCCGAGCACGGCGACGTCGTTGGTGACGAGCGCCTGCTCATAGCGATCGAACGCGGCTTTGACTTCCGCGATCACCTCGGGGAGATCGATCTCCATTTTAGATTCCTCTCGGCGACGGCGCGGAGACCACGCCCATCTTCTCCAATGCGTGCGCCACGCGCAGCGCGATGTCCTCGCGCCAGGGCGCGGCGATGATCTGGACTCCGATCGGCAGCGGCTCGAGCGGTACCGGCACGGCGACCACCGGCAATCCGATGAACGAGATCGGCTGGGTGTGGATGCCGATATTGGCGCGAACCGGCAACTCCACGCCGTCGAGCGTGAAATTCACCTGGCCGAGCTTCGGCGCGGTGCAGGGCGTGGCCGGCGCAATCAGCACGTCGACGGATTTGAAGATCTCGGCGAGCTGCGCGCGATACCAGCGGCGGAATTTCTGCGCGCGGTCGACCAGCGGCGCCGGCACCATGGCGCCGGCGATCAGCCGGTCGCGCACGGCGGGATCGAAATCGTTCGGGCGCTTGCGCAGGCGATCGAGATGCAGCGAGGCGCCTTCGGTGGTGGTGATGACATAGGCCGCCGCGCGGGCGCGCGAGGCTTCGGGCACGTCAACGATCTTCGTCGCGCCGAGCGCCTTGGCGACGCGGCTGACGGCCTCGACGGCCTCGGGAAACACGTTGTTCTGAAAGTGCCCGCCGGCAATCGCGATGCGCAGGTCCGACACCGGATTGGCGAGTAGCGGCAGCGTCGGCTCCAGACCGCGCGTGGTGCAGGCAGCATCATCCGCATCCGGTCCCTGCATCGCGTCATAGGCGAGCGCGAGATCGGTCGCCGAGCGCGCGAACGGGCCGAGATGATCGAGGCTCGCGACGAACGGGAACGAGCGCGCCCGCGACAGCCGGCCATAGGTCGGCTTCAAACCAAAGATGCCGCAGAAGGAGGACGGCACGCGGATCGAGCCATTGGTGTCCGAGCCGAGTGCGATCGGCACCAGCGCGCCGCCAACTGCGCTCCCCGAACCACCGGACGAGCCGCCGGTCATCCGGGTCGTGTCATGCGGATTGCGCGAGGGACCGTCATGGACGTTCTCGCCGGTGAAGTCATAGGCGTACTCGCCCATGTTGAGCGCGCCGACGAGCACGGCACCGGCGGCTTCCATCCGCTCGATCAGCGTGGCGTCGCGCTTGGCAGGCGCAAGGTCGCGGTTGATCTTCGAGCCGGCCCGCGTCGGAAGCCCCGCGACGTCAAACAGGTTCTTCACCGCGAAGGGAACACCGGCGAGTGGGCCAACCTCCTTGCCGGCAGCAATGTCGGCATCAACAGCACGCGCCTTCGCACGGGCACGGTCGGCGGTGACGTCGGTGAAGGAGTTGAGGACGCCATCGTGCTGCTTGATGCGCGCGAGCGCTGCTTCGGTGGCATCGAGTGCCGACATCTTGCCGCCGGCCACAGCCTTGGCGATGTCCGCAGCCGTCATCTCTGGCTTGGTGGTCATGGCGGGGTCAGACCGTGAAGATCGGCGCGGGCTCGGTCTCGTCCGGCAGCGCGAATTCGTCGACCAGTCGGCCAAGCCGGAGCGAGACTTCGAGATTGGCGCGCACCGCCGGCCTCCAGGCCTCCTCGACCGGCAGCGCCAGCGCTTTCGATACGGCGTCGATATACTCGTCCAGCGGCTCGGCCATCACGCTCCCAAACAATCTCTCAGTGCACTCTTAGTGGACCTGCAACGGCGGATGCGGGATCGCCGTCAGCAGCTCCTTGGTATAGTCGTCCTGCGGATCGCTGAGGACCTTTTCGGAAGGGCCCTCTTCGACGATTCGACCTGTCCGCATGACAATGACACGATCGCACAACAAGCGCACTACGTTCAAATCATGCGAGACGAACAGATAACTCATACCTAAGCGCGCTTTCAGGTCCTGAAGCAGATTGAGGACCACGGCCTGCACCGAGACGTCCAGCGCCGCGGTCGGCTCGTCCAGGATGACGAGTTTTGGATGCAGCGCGATGGCGCGCGCGATGCCGACGCGGGCCTTCTGGCCGCCGGAGAGCTGGTGCGGAAACCGATCCAGCAGATTGTGCGGCAGCCCGACCATGGTGGCGAGCTCCTCGCAGCGCGCTCGCAGTGCATCGCGGCCCCTGATGTCGCCGAGCTGCATGATGGGGTCGGCGATGGCGCGGGCGGCGGTGAAACGCGGGTTGAGGCTGTCGGTCGGGTCCTGGAACACCATCTGGATGCGGCTGCGCTGCGGCAGCCGGGCAAACGACGCCGGCTGGATGGCGCCGATGTCCTCGCCGTCGAACTGGATCAGGCCCGAGGTCTGGTCGAGCAGCCGCATCACCATCATCGACGTCGTCGATTTGCCGCAGCCGGACTCGCCGACCAGGCCGACGCTCTCGCCATGGCCGATGGAGAGGCTGATGCCGTCGACGGCGCGGAAGACGTCCGGCTCCACCGGCGGCTTGCGGCCGAACAGTTTTCCGAGCGTGGCGGTGGCGCCCTGGCGGGGATACTCTTTCACGAGCTTTTCGATGAGCAGGAGGGGCTTGGAGGTCTCACCTTGCGAAGGCTGATGGATGGCCGGGTCAGGCCCGGCCATGACGGCTGCGGATGAGGACGCGCCCTCCTCCTCGGCCAACAAATCCCGCAAGGACACGCCGAGCCGCGGCGTGGCGCGCATCAGCTTCTTGGTGTAGGGGTGCTGCGGGTTGGCGAAGATATCGGCGGCTTTCGCGGTCTCGACAACGCGGCCCTTTTCCATCACCACGACGCGGTCGCAATAGGCGGCGGCGAGACCGAGATCGTGGGTGATGAGAATCGTCGACATCGCCTTGCGCTTGGTCAGCTCGACGATCAGGTCCATCACCGCCTTCTGGGTGGTGACGTCGAGACCCGTCGTCGGCTCGTCCGCGATCAGGAGCTGCGGATTGCAGGCGAGCGCAAGCGCGATGACGACGCGCTGGCACATGCCGCCTGACAGCTCGAACGGATAGGCGTGGTAGCGCTCGCGCGGGCGCGCGATCTTGACCTGCTCCAGCGCCTCGATCGCCTTTTCTCCGTGGTCCGAAACCATCGCCTGCTGCACATGGGTGCGCAGCACGTCCTCGATCTGGTCGCCCACTTTCCGGATCGGGTTCAGCGCCGCGCGCGGGTTCTGGAAGATCATCGAGACTTCGCGGCCGCGCAGATCGCGCATCTGGTCTTCGCTGGCCGCCTTCACGTCGATGCCGGAGAACATCACCGAGCCTTCGGCGATCCGCCCGGCGCGATCGAGGATGCGCATCACTGCATAGGACGTCACCGACTTGCCGGAGCCGGACTCGCCGACGATGGCGAGCGTCTCGCCCTTGGCGACGGAGATGTTGACGTGCTGCACGGCTTTGACGATGCCGCGGCGGGTGGTGAATTCGACCGTGAGGTCCTGGACGTCGAGCAGGGGCTGGGCGGTCACGAGGGCCTCCCGATCAAAAATGTCGAAAACAACCCCATGCACAGTAGAATGGGGTTGGAATCATTGGAGAATTTCGGCGGGAAATTTGCGTGTGAGGCGGGCACGAGCCTCTCGCTCCCTCCCCCCTTGCGGGGGAGGGTTGGGGAGAGGGGTGGCCCCGGGAGAGGTCGGAGTTCGTGGCTACCCCTCTCCCTGCCCTCGAGAGCGAGCTTTGCTCGCCTCGGACCCCACAAGGGGGGAGGGAATGAGAGAGCAGTGACCGCCTCACATGTGAGCCTCGCCTGGCTCACTGCGAACTTAGAAACCATCATCACGTCCTCCGCTGCGGGTCGACGATGTCGCGGAGGCCGTCGCCGAGGAGGTTGAAGCAGAACACGGCGATCATCAGCGCGAGGCCCGGGAAGAGCGCGATCCACCACTCGCCCGACACCATAAAGCCCGCGCCCTCGGCGACCATGATGCCCCATTCGGCGGTCGGCGGGCGGACGCCGAGGCCGATGAAGGAGAGGCCCGCGGCATTGAGGATGGCGTAGCCCATGGTCAGCGACATCTGCACGATCATGATCGGCATGATGTTCGGCAAGATGTGCACCAGCAGGATGCGGAATTCGCCGTTGCCGGACAGGCGCGCGGCCTGAACGAAGCCGACATTGCGGCGGACATTGGCTTCGGCGCGCGCGACGCGGGCATAGAGCGGGAAGTTCACGATGGCCGTGGCCAGGATGATGTTCTGCACGGTGTTGCCGAGCGCGGCGACGATGCCCATCGCCAGCACGAACAGCGGGAACGCCATGATGGTGTCAGCGATGCGGCCGACGATGCGATCGGTCCAGCCGCCGAAATAGCCGGCCGCGATGCCGGCGAGGCCGCCCATCAGGAACACCAGCACGACGGAGGCGACGGCGATGAACGTATCGAGCCGCGTCGCCACGATGACGCGGCTGAAGATGTCGCGGCCGAGCTGGTCGGTGCCGAACCAGTGCGCCATCGACGGCGGCTTCAGCGCCGCGGCGGTATCGGAAGCGAGTGGATCATACGGCACCACGTAGGGGCCGAAGATCGCGGCAATGAGGATCACGATGAGCAGCGCGAAGGCGAAGCCCGTGACCTTGTTCTCGCCGAGAACGTAGCGGGTCTGCTCGAGGAGCGCGACGAGCCCTGATGTCCGCGCGGGACCGACGGGTTCAACAGCAGGCGCAACAGAGCTCATGTCATCCTCCCTTTGCGCATGATCTGGTCGGAAAACCGGCCTCCACTTTTCCGGATCATGCGCTAACCCTCCAACCTGACACGCGGATCGATCACGCCGTAGAGAATGTCGACCACGAGATTGAGCAGCACGTACATGACCGCCATGGTCAGCACAAAGCCTTGCACGGGCGCGAAGTCCGACGAGATCAGCGCTTCCACCGCGTAGGAGCCGATGCCGGGCCAGGCGAACACTTTTTCCACCAGCACGTTGGCCCCTAACAGAAACGAGAACACCATGCTGAGCGTGGTGATCACGGGGAGCATCGCATTGCGGAACGCGTAGGTGACGATGACCGTTGTCGGCGACAGGCCGCTGGCGCGTGCCGTGCGCACGAACTCCGACGACAACACCGCCAGCATCGAGGCGCGCGTCATGCGCGCGATCGGCGCCAGCGAGAAGATCGCGAGCGTCGTCGCCGGCAAAATGAGCTGGCTCAGCGCCGAACGGAACGCCTCGAAGTCGCGCGCGATCAGGGTGTCGATCAGGTAGAAGCCGGTCACCGTCGGCGGCGCGCTGTAGAACACATCGAGGCGGCCGAGCGGCGCGGGTGACCAGCCGAGCCGGAAATAGAAGACATAGACCAGCACGAGGCCGGTGAAGAACACGGGCAACGACACGCCGGCCGTCGTCGTGACACGGCAGAGGTGGTCGACCCATGATCCCGGCCGCGTCGCCGCCAGCACGCCGAGCGGAATGGCGATCACGACCGAAACGATGAGGCCGAGCAGCGTCAGCTCGGCGGAAGCCGGCAGGCGGTTGCGGATTTCGGCCGCGACCGGCTGTCCCGTGGTGAGCGAGTTGCCGAAATCGCCATGGGCGAGGTCGTTGGTGTAGCGGAAGAACTGCTCGATCAGCGGCTTGTCGAGGCCGAGTTTCTTGCGGATCTGCTCGACGGCTTCCTTGGTCGCTGCGGGACCGGCGAAGTACGCCGCCGGGTCGCCCGGCAACGCGCGCGTCAGCAGGAAGGTGACGATGACGACCCCGATCAGCGAGGGAATCGCGAACATCAGGCGCTTGCCGATCATGGTCAGCATGGTGTGCTCCTGGTGTGGAAATGAGATCGCGCCAAGCGTACCGCTGCGCCCCCTCTCCCCTTGTGGGAGAGGGTTGGGGTGAGGGGTAGCCCCGAGCGAGATCGGAGTTCGTGGCTACCCCTCACCCGTCTCGCCGCTACGCGGCGAGCCACCCTCTCCCACAAGGGGAGAGGGAATGAGAGAGTTGCGCTCACCTCACTCGACCAAGACACCCAGAGAGACGCGGCCGTGTCGCGCACGCTCATGACGGCTCACCCCTTCACCAGCGCGCGGTAATCCAGCCTCCGGTGGAACCAATATTGGTAGCCGCTGATGTTCTTCTGCATCGCGACGTTGACGAAGGGCTGGTACAGCGGGATGCGCGGGATGTCGGTGAAAGCGAGATCGACAAAGCCCTTCACGTCGGCATCGTAGGTCGCCATGTCGCCGGTCGCCGCCGCCGTGCGGGCGCCGTCGATCAGCTTGTCCATCTCCGCCGACTTGTAGCTCATGGTGTTGAAGACGGAATTGTTGCCGTGATAGCACCAGTAGAAGAAGTACTCGGGGTAATCGAGCCAGCCCGAGAACACGTTGGTGAAGAGCGGCATCTCCTTCTTGTTCAGCTCGGTGCGCCAGTTGGCGCCGGGCACCTTGTTGATGGTGGTCTTGATGCCGATCTGGGCGAGTGACTCCTGCACCAGCACGCAGAGCGGCTCGTTGACGCCGGCAAAATTCAGGTCGAACGAGATCGTGGTCTCGAAGCC